>JAHDHK010000089.1 GCA_020631335.1 Chromatiales bacterium | reverse complement strand
AAGAAGCGTAAACGAAAATCCGTATTTATCGCGCAACTATGTTGACAAACGCCGCCCGTAAGCCGTACCCAACACCAACGCCATGCCGGCACCGATCAGCCCGACCAGTAAAGAGGTACCGGTTGCCTGAATAGTGCGTGAGTATAAATCGCGCCCCAGAGCATCAGTACCGAAAAAGTGACCGCTTTCCAGCGATGGTGCACCGAGCACGACAATATCCGCCAGTGCATTCCAATCGATGTCTTCGTTATTCCATTGTGCAAACCCTGGCCCAAGCAAAACAAACAGTACGATCACACACAGCACCAGTGTGCAGCCAGTCGCTGCCCGGTTTCGCATAAAGCGTGCTAGCGCATCTCGCATTAACGACCGCCCCTTCACTGCGGTAAAGTCGGTAATGTCAGAGGCGAGGTCTGCAGTTTTAGTAGATCGACCGAAAATAGCCTTCACTCTCTACAGGTAAAACAGCCATTATTGATAGCGGATTTTCGGATCAAACCAGGCATAGGCCAAATCGGTCAGCAGGTTCACCACCACAGTTAGCACACCGTACAAAATAGTGACGCCGAGCAATACAGCGTAGTCTCTGGTCAACGCAGAGCTGACATAAGACTTACCAAGCCCGCCAGTAGAAAAATAAATATCGACAAACACAGAGCCTGTTAACACGTAGACAAACACCGGCCCGAGATACGTGACCACCGGCAGCAGCGTCGGCTTCATCGCATGCCGCCAGATCACCATCCGTTCAGGCAGACCCTTGGCTCTGGCAGTACGTATAAAGCCGGAGTTGAGCACGTCCAGCATCGACGAACGGGTAATTCTGGCGATGTTACCCATGTACGAAGTCGACAATGCAATCACCGGCATCACGAGGTATTGCCACTGACCACCATTCCAACCGCCACCGGGCAGCCAGCCTAGCCACAGCGTAAATACCAGAATCAGTATCGGCCCCATAATGAAGTTTGGCAGCGCCTGCGCGGCGATGCCAAGACTGACTGCCAGATAATCTACCCAGGTGTTATGCCGGATAGCCGCTGCAATGCCCAACACAACACCTACTATCGTCGCTGCTAGAAACGCCAGCGTGCCGTAGGTCAGTGAAATAGGGAATCCCTGCGCGATGATGTCATTGACATCACGGTCTTTAAAAACAAAAGAAGGACCGAAATCAAACCTCAATACAATGCCGGACAAATAGTCCCAGAGTTGTTTCCATAACGGTTGGTCCAAGCCGTACTTTGCCTGAATATTGGCGAGCACCTCGGGCGGTAGCGGACGTTCGGTAGTAAACGGGCCGCCGGGGGCGGCATGCATAAGAAAAAAACTGGCGATTACCAGCAGCAGCACCGTGGGTACTGCTGCAAACACACGTCTAAGAGTGTAACTCAACATCGAAAAACGGTCATCCGCAGAACACCACTGAATCGATGATGAGTGCCCGGCAGCATAAGCTTTGATTGAAGAACCAATGCGGGCTGGCAGCCACGACTAACTGCCGTTTGATCGGCATATCACAAGCAACCTTATCTGGCTATTTTGTACAGGTTCTTTGAATACCAGTTCTGCTCAACGTTGCCCACCGGCCAGTTACCGACATCCGCTCCCATCATGTACACACCGGCATAGTGATAGACAGGTATTACCGGCATTTGTGTGGCAATAATAGTTTCTGCCTGTGTGTAGAGATCAGCAGCATTATTGCTCAGCTTTGCCTTTTCCAGCAGTGTATCAATGTTCTCACTGCTAAATTTCCCATCATTGTATCCGGATTCACTGTCCAGCAAGTCAAGAAAGGTTGAAGCCTCATTGTAATCACCACACCACGCGCCGCGCGCAAGTTCGAAGTTCTGATTACCGCGGTTTTCCAGAAACACTTTCCACTCCATGTTGGCAAGGGTGGTTTTTACGCCCAGCTTCTGTTTCCACATCTGGCTCATTGCGACTGCAATCTTCTTGTGCGCTTCTGAGGTGTTGTACACCATTTCAAATGACAACGGATTGTCAGCACCATAACCGGCCTCTGCTAACAGCGCTTTAGCCATGGAATCACGCTCGGCCTGCGTAAGTTTAGCCATATCAGTCTGCGGTGGTGTGAACCCGGCCACTGCAGCCGGTGTAAAGGTATAGGCCTGAGTCTGACCACCCGCCAGGATATTCTCGGTAATGATCTTCCGATCGACGGCAAGTGCCAATGCCCGTCGCACACGCACGTCTTTAAATGCCTCAGGGCCTGAGTCACTCAAATTAAAGGTGTAGTAATAGTTGCATAGTCGCGGGAAACTGATGGCTTCATCCGGGTGTTCCTTTTTCAGTCTGGGGAACTGCCCTGAAGGCACTTCGGTTCGGTCCAGTTCACCTGCCAGAAAACGGGTTAAGGCGACGTTTTCATCATTTATAACGAGAGCCACTGTTTTATCAATAATAGTGTTTTCGTTATCCCAGTACATTTCGTTACGCTCACGGACAGAGCGTTCTGCGGGCAGGTGCTCGGTAAGAATGTAAGCACCGTTTGACACAATATGCTCGGGTTTAGTCCAGTCCTTTCCATGTTTTTCAATGACTGCCTGCGGCGCCGGAAACGTGGTAGCGTGAGTAGTCATCTGCGGGAAGTAAGGGAGTGGAGCCGACAAGGTCACCTCAAAAGTTAAATCGTCCACCGCCCGCACACCAAGCGCATCCAACGGCATCTCGCCTTTGATAACGCTACCGGCATTCTCCAGCGACATCAGCTCAACAAACCATTGATAGGGTGACGCCAGTTCGGGATCGGCCGCCCGGCGCCATGCATACGCAAAATCGTGCGCAGTAACCGGGTCACCATTAGACCATCTGGCATTGTCACGCAGCGTAAACGTGTAAACGGTGTTATCGTCATTGACCTCATAGCCGGTCGCAACGCCGGGCACCAGATTGCCATCGGCATCCTGATTCATCAAACCTTCAAAAAGATCTCTGACAATTTCCCCGCCCGAGGTATCTTCCACCACCTGTGGATCTACCGAGGTATGCTCATCCAGCACCCGGTAGGTAAACGTCTGGATTTCCGCAAGTGTTACATCAGGGGGTATATGGCCAGCTGCAATCACGCTGCCCGACAATGAAAAGTACACACAAAGAACCGACACTAACCACCCGATTTTTTTCACGTGACAACCCCCTTTTTACGCAGTAGAACCACCAGAATATCGCGACGTATGCAGGTTGTATAGCGCTTATCAGCAGATAAACCATTGCAACTGCGGCAATAAATACATTCCTCCGACTCAGGCTTCTCTTCGGAGCGGCTTACCACTGGCATAGCGCTTTGCCTACGCGTTGTTGAGCCGGGTGTTGCCAAGGCACGGGTGCACTGGTGCATGACGAAAAACGGCAACTCCTCGCGCAACCAGATCTCCGTGGCAACAGAAACATCTGAAGATTGCACTATTTTTCCACACTTATTTCACCGGCGCTGTCGATAATCACTTGAGCAAAACTAATTTTTACCTGGAATACCCCAATGACTATCGCGTTACCTGTTATTACTCACCACAAGAAGTTACTGATCATTAATGCGGTATTCAGCTGCATTGCGCTGAGCGGATGCAACAGTTCGAGCACAAATACCGATGACGGTCCCGACTCAGGCCAGATAGTGGATATTTATAATTCAATATTTTCAGATCGCAGTGCAGACTGCGCAAACTACACAAATGAATATAATGCCGACCCGCTGGATCTGAAAAATGACATCGCCTTTAATGCAGACGTCACTATTTCGGCGACCGACACAGAGTGCACGATTACCTCCAACAGTATCCCCAACCATGACTTCAACGACGAAACAGCAGCCTTTGCCGGTGGTGCCGAAGGGGCAACAATCTCAGCAACCGACCTCGTTCACACGGTGACCAGAACCCCTCGTTTTGCAGACAGCCCGACCTTCCTGACTCAGCAAATAAAGAATGCGATCTTTCTCAATGGCGTTCGACTCGATATCCTGTCAGCCGGTTGCTACCGCCCAGACAGCGCCGATGCCAATGCAGACGGTGATGTTGGCATCGGCTGCAACAGCAATGATGCCTGGTTGCTCGATCCTCTGAGCACCGACTCTAAATTCGGTGCCGACAGACACAATGCACATACGCAACCCGGCGGACTTTACCATTATCACGGCGGCCCGAATGCGATGTACGACGACAACCCCGGGCCGGATGGCTCACCGGTAATCGGTTTTGCAGCAGACGGCTATCCGGTATATGGCAGCTACTTTCTCGACAGCAGTACCGGGCAGGTTCGCAAAGCGCAGTCCGGCTACACTCTCAAAAGTGGCACGCGAGGTGTTCGCAGCAACACTAACCCGGGCGGTGACTATACCGGCAAGTACAACGATGACTGGGAGTTCACCGATGCGGGTGATCTCGACGTGTGTAACGGTATGACAGTCAACGGACAATACGGTTACTACGTGACAGACACATATCCCTGGGTGATCAAATGCCTGCAAGGCACCCCGCACGAATCCTTTGTACAAAGCGGCGGGACGGGTCCCACAGGCCCGGGCGGTCCGCCAGCTCAGTAACAGCGGATAGCGAAATCACCCGAATGGCAGTTTTATCAAACCGGTTTAGGTGATATTAAATCGGGTGATTGTCGTATCATCAGCGAACAAGTCATCGCGAAAGGCATTTGTATACTGCTTTCAGGCGAGTTACTGACTATCGGACAAAACCGGCGAAAGAGTGGAGGCAAACCAGTGCAACAGCTGAGTCAACATTGGGTAATTCGAACGATAAGCAGGCGACTTGCGTGCGCCGTCTGTCTGCTTTTGCCAATCATGTTCACACCGCAAGTGCAGGCTGAAGCCACCCTGCCCATTGCCGACGCTCACATTCACTACAGTCACGACTCCGTTGAAATGACACCACCCGAGCGCGTCATTGAGTTGATGCGGAACGCTAATCTGAAACTCGCACTGGTGTCCAGCTCTGATGATAACGGCACTCGCTTACTCACAGACCTGGCACCGGATCTGATTGTGCCGGGCCTGCGCCCGTATACCCGGCGCGGGCAAATCAGCAGTTGGTATACCAGCAGCGGGAACCTCGAATATGTTGAACAACTGCTGGCAGAAAACCGCTACGCATCCATAGGAGAGTTTCATCTGTATGGTGACACTGCAGATCTGCCGATCCCGCGGCGCATTGTGGAGCTGGCAGCCGAATACAATCTTATTCTGCATGCGCACTCAGACGCCGACGCGGTAGAGCGCCTGCTGGCACAGAAGCCGGTGGTCAAAGTGATCTGGGCGCACGCCGGTTTTGATGAACCGGAATTTGTCGCACAAATGTTATCGAAACACGACCGTCTCTGGGTTGATCTGGCATTTCGTGGTGAAGTCGGCAGCGGCGGGTCTCTCAGCCGGGAATGGCGGGATCTGTTTGACGCACATCCAGACAAAATCATGCTCGGTACCGACACCTACACCCCCGAAAGAATGTACTTCGTCCCGGAGCATGCCGAGTCTGCGCGCGTATGGCTGGCTACGCTGCCAGCAGATCTGGCCGAAAAAATCGCATGGAAGAATGCCTATGATCTGATCATGCCGGTCTGGAAGGAAAACAGCGCCATGACGACTACGTTGAAAGCTCCGACCGTGGCTGCCGCGTGTGAGCAATCAATTGAAAACGGTGGTGTCGTTGTTATCGACACACCGCTTACAGTCATTCAACCGCAGGGTGATATCGAAGTCAGTGAACCATTCAATGTCATGATCAATGTATGTGGCGGCAATTTAGCGTCAACCACGGTTGCCCTGGATGCCACCATGCCTGCACACGGACACGGCATGAACTACGCACCGGCTCACCGGGTTATACAACGTGGAGAATCATCCGTGTCGGTCAAAGTGGAAGGCGTAAGGTTACACATGCCCGGCACATGGCAATGGGCGGTCAATCTGCGCAGCGAAGGTTCACGAATCACCGCCACACATGTCTTCCAGCTGAATTAACACGTTCACATCAGCCCGCTGGCACGTATCAATCATTGACCATCCACTTTACCGAAACGGTGAAAAATATCAGCGTGCATGGTAAACGTCACACAAAGCCCGACACCTGAGCGAAGAACTTATTGATATACCTTGTCGCTCACGAGCCGAGGTACCTGGAATAACCCTCATTACGAGCGCTTGTAACACCACATCCCTGTTTTACCGCCGCACGATGATCAACAGTGACATCAATAGCAATCACTCAGACATCAATATCCATTGTGCTACCGAACAGCATTGGTTAAAAAAAGCACCACAAGTCGAGCCAGACACAAACACAAAAATGACAGTGCGATCGAAAATCAACGCAGTTTTACTTTGTATAGCGGGCACTTTCGCACAGACAATTCACAGTGAAACAATCGCACGCATAACATTCGATAACAATGAAATTGCGCTACTCAAATCCTTTGCCCCGTGGCCACCCGCTGTGCCCGATGACCCGGGCAATGAGTTATCCGGAATCGCCTGGGCAGAGAGGCTCGGTGAAAAACTGTTCGTCGACCCAGGGCTGTCCGGTGATGGAGAAATCTCCTGCGCGACCTGCCATCACCGGGACAAAGCGTTTAGCGATGGTCGGGCAACTGCAATCGGCGCGGACACCCACCATCGCAACACGCAGGGACTGCTCAACGTAGGCTATCAGCGCTGGTTTGGTTGGGACGGCGGCACAGACAGCCTGTGGGCAGCAAGCCTGCGTCCGTTGCTTTCAGACATTGAGATGAACAGCAGTGTGGCTAGTGCAGCAAATTATTTGCGGGCGGCACCCTATGTTCAAACCACACTCAGCAGCGCCGGCATCATTGTCGCCAACCAGACAGACGATCAGTTAGTGGTCATTGCGGCAAAGGCCTTGGGTGCATTCCAGCGAACCCTGATCTCCGACCCCACAGGCTTTGACCGGTTCGTCGAGGCAATCATATCCGGTGATACTCAGGCGCAGGACACCTATCCGGAGCCAGCCAGGGCAGGGATGAAACTCTTTTTCGGAGAAGGCAACTGCCATGTCTGCCACTTCGGACCTGATTTTTCCAACGGCGAGTTCCACGATACCGGCCGACCGTTTTTCACCTCGGTCGGCCAGGTTGACCCGGGCCGTTACGCCGGTATTAAGAGACTGCGGTCGGATCGATATAACTTAACCGGCCAATTCAACGGCGCACCAAATGATACCCATCTGCTGAAAACCCTTACGGTGAAACTCGGCCAAACCAACTTCGGCCAGTGGCGCACCCCCGGACTCAGAAACCTTACTCTGACTGCTCCTTATATGCATGACGGCAGCCTGACCAGCCTTCGTCAGGTGGTAGACAGCTATGCAGATGTTGACCCGGACAGACTGCACAGTCAGGGGGAATCGCTGATCAGACCGCTTGACTGGAACGAGCAGGATCGCCAGTCCGTCGTCGCATTCCTGAAAACGCTCAGCCCCTAAACATGTGCGGCTAAATGCTGTGTTTTCAGCACTACAGAACTGCAATTTGCATCCAGCCATCAAAAGGCTGCCCACCGCATGCTTCCCACACAATTAATGCTCAGGCATACTCTCGCTGCTGATGTGCACTGTATCCAACAGCTGCTGGCTGGCCTCGGTAAATCAAAAACTGGTATTCTTCGCCACCAAGCGCTGCAAAAAATGCATCACCCTTGTGCAAAAATAGCACATCACAAATTGCTCACAAACCAGTAACGTTCGAGGCTGGGGTTCAATGGGCAGGCTCGCCTGCCGACATGGTGTTGTTTTCTCAGGGACGTGCAGATCTGTATGCAGGTACAGAAGCAGTGAACCTTCGCTCATCCAGGAAAGTTCAGCCGCACTCAACAACCAGTCACATAACCGGTTAAAGGATCATCCGCTGGCAGGTTCAAAATATTTGGCCGCCCGGGGTGGTGAAACATTTGTAAGACGATGATTATTGGAGATTTCCGATCATGAAAAGCAAGTTAGAATACATCTGGCTCGACGGCTACCAGCCAACCCAGAGCCTTCGCAGTAAAACCATGGTACGCAGCGACTTTGGCGGCAAACTGGAAGAATGCCCGATGTGGTCATTCGACGGCAGCTCAACTGAACAGGCCGAAGGCAATGATTCAGACTGTCTCCTCAAGCCAGTAGCAATCATTCCCGATCCTGATCGGAAAGACAGCTACCTGGTGATGACCGAAGTACTGAACGCCGACGGTACACCGCACGCCTCTAACGGTCGCGCCACCATTGAAGAAGACGACGATGACTTCTGGTTCGGTTTCGAACAGGAATACTTCCTGATCAACACCGATACCAACCTGCCACTAGGCTTCCCTGAGAAAGGCTTCCCTGCACCTCAGGGCCCTTACTACTGCTCTGTCGGTGGCAAGAATGCCTTCGGTCGCGAAATCATTGAAGAGCACCTGGATCTGTGCCTCGAAGCGGGCCTGAACGTTGAAGGTATCAACGCAGAAGTGGCCGCAGGTCAGTGGGAATTCCAGATCTTTGCTAAAGGCGCGAAGCGCGCCGGTGACGAAATCTGGCTGGCTCGCTACCTCATCGAAAGAACGGCTGAAAAATACGGCATAGCTGTTGACTGGCATCCAAAGCCTCTGGGCGACACCGACTGGAACGGCTCAGGCATGCACGCCAACTTCTCAAACGGCGCCATGCGCGACGGCGGCAGCGAAGACGTATTCAATAAAATCTGCGAAGAGTTCGGCAAGAACATTCAGCGTCACATCAGCGTGTACGGCGCTGACAACGATCAGCGACTGACCGGTAAGCACGAAACTCAGTCAATTGATCAGTTCAGCTATGGTGTCTCCGACCGCGGCGCGTCAATCCGGATTCCGGTTGGTACAATCGAAGACGGCTGGAAAGGCCGACTTGAAGATCGTCGCCCGGCCTCAAACGCCGACCCGTACAAAGTGGCTGCAGCAATCATCAAAACCACCAGCGAAGCCCTCGCCTAAACAACCGCTGTGGGTGTTATGCAAATCTGACAGTGTCACAGACACTGTCAGAATCCAATACACCGGGTTGTTATAAAAAATCCCCGCTCTACAGGCGGGGATTTTTTTATCCTCTATCCAGCGTTTTATTTGCCGGAAACTGCCAGTGCATATGATGTGCTGACGCCCGGCCAGCCTGAGTCATAGACTACTGCGCAACAAACGCATTCAAGCCGCCCCGCCCGCATTGCTTTAGTTTGAGTTACACTACACCTCAGTAAGCCAAAAGGCGGTTTATTCGGCATGAGCGAATACCCCAAACTAAAGCTGCCCGATAACCCTACCCTGTTTATCGAGCAGACCGATAAAGACCTGGCAACGAAGCTCGATCCCAACTTCCGTTACGCCTTCTTCAAGACGATTGCCAAGGGTGGCAAATCGCTGATTCAGTCCTGCAAAGACATGCACCTGAACCGGGTAATCTGTTACAAATCCCTGCTGCCCGAGTTTGCCAACGACCCTATAGAACAGACGCGCCTGCTGCGTGAAGCCAGGGTATCCGCCATGTTACAGCACCCCAACACCGTACCTACGTACGAACTCGGGCGCGATAACAAAGGCCACTATTATTTCACCATGAAGCTGGTGCATGGCTACACCCTGCGGGAGATCTTTGACTATCGCGAGCGCTACGATCTGTATCAACTGGTCGACATTATCGTTCAGGTCGCGCAGGCGCTGGATTGTGCGCATTCGCACGGAGTCATACATCGCGATATCAAACCGGAGAATATTCTGGTGGGTCCGTATGGAGAAGTGCTGCTGCTCGACTGGGGCTTGGCCAAGGTATGGACTGAACAGGGCCAGTCCTCCCCGATGGAATCTGAAACATCTGAACAGGCAATCGAAGACCCGGCCATGACCGGCCACCAGAAACTCCAGGGCACGCTGTTTTATATGTCACCCGAGCAGATCGAACGCGACCCGAATATCGATGCCAGAACCGACATATACAGTCTGGGGATTGTATTGTACGAAGCACTGACCGGCCGCACACCGGCGCAGGGCGAACATATTGACGAAGTTATCCAAAGCACAATGCATGAAGAGCCGCCAAAACCGTCAGAAATTGTAAAAGTGCCCCCGATGCTGGAAGACACAGTCATGACATGCCTCAACAAAAAACCGGACGCACGAATCCAGAGCGCCGCCGAGGTGATCCGGCTGCTGCAGCAGAACTGGTCGCTGGTGTGAGTCAGTGCTTCACTGTAATTAGCACAACCTGCGAACCTGCCTCATTAAGGCTTCCCATTAACCGCACCATATCAACGACTGTTATCACCTATGATTAGTCGCGACAGTGCGCGGGCGATGATGTTAATGACCGCCGGCATCGCCTCGCTGGTAACCATGGATGCAACAGTAAAACTGCTGGTGGTAGAAGACATCCATGCAATACAGTTAATCGCACTACGCAGCATTATCATTGCACCGGTCATCTTTCTCGTATTCAAAATACGAGGCGAAGGCAGAAGACTGATCCCCGGTCGCTGGAAATGGCAGATTTTCAGGGCGATTATCGGTTTTATCGCACCATGTACCTTCTTTATGTCGCTGGTGTTTTTGCCGCAGGTAAATGCCACGGTAATATTCTTTGCCGCACCATTAATTATCACCTTATGTTCAGTGTTACTTCTGGGTGAAAAATTCGGCCCTCATCGATGGCTGGCCGTTGTTGTCGGTTTTATCGGGGTGGCCATTGCACTTAACCCGCAGGGATCAGTCCACTGGTTCGGATATCTGCTCGCCATCCTGGGTACAGTGACATACGCGGGTTTGTTCATTACCGGGCGCTATTTATCCGATACTGAATCAACGCCTTCACTGGTTATGTCATACAACGTCGGCGTCGGCATTATCGGCATGGCCTTGCTACCATGGGTGTGGACAACAATGGACACCCGACAATGGATGATACTTTGCCTGCTGGCTTTACTGGCAGTCATCGGACACTTCTGTATCACTGCAGCTTTTGCCAAAGCACAGGCATCGTTGTTATCACCGTTTGAATACACCGCGTTATTCTGGGCCATCCTCTACGATCAACTGCTCTGGCAGGTTGCCCCCGACAGGCAAACACTCACCGGCGGTTTTATCGTTATCGCTGCAGGCCTCTACTTTCTATACCGCGAACGCCTGAGCCTGCCTCACAGTGACAACACTGCAGTCACCGGCATTGCACCGAAAATCACCCCTGACGATTAATACTGCACATCACTCCAATAGATATCAGCACATGAGTTATCCATTAACAGAACCACCGGCACGCGGCTTTAGCACAGCTGAGTTTGTTACCCGTACAGAAACCGCACAACAGCAAATGCAAATACAGGGTATCGACGCACTGCTGCTGATGAGTGAACCGGAAGTGCGTTACTTTACCGGCTTTCAAACCCTGTTCTGGCAAAGCCCCACCCGGCCCTGGTTTGTGTTTGTCCCATCGCAGGGTAAACCGGTTGCACTGATACCCGAGATCGGAGCGGATTTAATGCGACGCACCTGGATAGATGATGTACGAACCTGGCGTGCGCCGGCACCACACGATGATGGCATCAGTCTGCTAACAGAACTGTTATCTCCACTGGCAGCCAGGGGCGACACGCTGGGTATTCTCAAGGGGCACGAAACGTCTCTGCGTATGCCACTGGGTGACTGGGAGCAACTGCGCTCATCGCTGACAGGCCTCGACATTACCGATGCCACCGCACTGATGCAGGGGCTTCGCATGGTCAAGTCAGACGCCGAAATCGAAAAGCTGCAACACATCTGCACTATAGGGTCAGCGGCATTTGCACAAGTACCGGAGTTCGGCACGCAGGGCGCTCCGCTGGAAGCCGTATTTCGCGAATTCCGACGTACCGCACTGGCACTGGGCGCTGATGACGCCCCCTACCTGGTTGGCGCGGCCGCACCGGGTGGCTACGCCGATGTGATATCCCCGCCCTCCCGTCGGCCTCTGCAGGCCGGTGATATCCTGATGATGGATACCGGATGCACATGGGATGGATACTACTGCGACTTTGATCGCAACTGGGCAATAGGATACGCGGATGATCAGGCACGCAGAGCCTACGATACCCTATGGCGAGCAACCCAGGCCGGCATCGATGCAGCGCGCCCTGGCAATACCTGTCGCGATCTGTACCAGGCCATGACTACCGTGTTAAATGAAATGGACACCAGCGGCGGTGATGTCGGGCGTCTGGGACACGGGCTTGGCATGCAACTCACTGAGCAACCCTCGCATGCCACGTTTGATAACACCGTACTCAAAGAAAACATGGTACTCACCATTGAGCCTTCCCTGTCTTACGGCAACGGCTTGATGATGGTACACGAAGAGGACATCGTCATTGGAAAACACGCAGCCAGCCTGCTAACCGAACGGGCACCACCGCAGTTGCCCGTGATCTAACAGGGCGTTGAATAACGTGATGAGCGACGGTCTGAGAAGGCCCCTGACCGCTTTACAAGACTACCCGAGAAAGCGCAGTTTAGAGGTATAAATGAGCATTTTGACCGGACTGGCGTTCCAGGGTGAATGCAACACCCTCAGACCCAACGCAATAACTAGCGCAATAGTTTTTCAACAGTCTGCAAATCGGGCTTTAACGGATTAACGCGTCAGCCTAATGTGCATCGGTTACGCGTAACTTGGCGCGGATAAACTCGCCATGGTCAATAAAAAGCAGATCCGCCATCTTGCGAATCGTGTATTCCTCATACTTGTCCAGATCTCCATCTGCATAGGCCACGCGCCACATCTGCTCGATCAGTTTTAATTTTTGCGCACGATTGAAGCCGGTATTTATTTCACGAATATGCTCGTGAAAAGACACCGTACTCTCCGCCTCTTTTCTTGCCTGTGCAATTATGTTTTCAACCTCTTCAGCAGCGATAGTGGTGCAAGACGTTTTAATTGCGCGATCAATTGCAGCGAGTTCTTCCGCGTCAATATCAGTATCTGCACGGGCAACTTCCACCAAAAGCAGCGCAGTGAGCCTTTCTATCCAGTATTCATCCGGTTCACTTGATTGACCGGTCTCGCCCTGCAGGTTTTTTATCCACTGTTGAAACATAATTTTCGTATTCTTTATTTTGTGTATTTCGATAATTGAGTTTTCGGGTATCGCACTGAAAAGCGGAATATCTACGGCCGGATGAACAAGCAATTGTCCGCCACTTGCAGGTAAGCCGGAAAAAGGCGAGCCAACAAAATTAATTCGATATTTTTTTATCAAACACAAATTTTATCTTCTCGGGCTGCCATTAGTTTTTCGTGTCACCCGGCAACAGAGGTTCGAGCACCTGAGTGCAGGTTCTACCACCACGCTCTGCGCTTATGATATGGTGTTTGTCATCTATTTCACCACCGGAAATTTGCAATTATTCCGCTAGTTGAAAAAAGCAGCAGTGATTAGCTGATAATCCCCAATATGGCAGCCAATACACCGCAAAATTTGCCGCCACCGGCAAACCCGACTCTCGAACGGAAGCTGCGCAACCGGCAACGATCGGACATTGTATTTTTTACCGCGGGATTTGCCATGTTGCTGTGGCTGATCTATCGCGGTGCCACGTCAATGGGTTACACATGGCAGTGGGAACGCGTACCCAAGTACCTCTATCGTGTCATTGAGGGAGAGTTGATCTGGGGCACGTTAGTACGCGGTTTATTAGTCACTATCGAAATCACCTTTTTCGCCACCATTCTGGCACTGATTATCGGACTGGCAACCGCACTGTTACGTCTTTCGCGTTCTTATTCCGGTCATCTTGTATCCACTTTTTATCTTGAACTGGTCAGAAACACACCTCTGCTGGTACAGATGTACCTGTTCTACTTTATTCTGTCGCCCATTATCGGTATTGATCGTTTCTGGACCGGCGTGTTATGTCTGGCATTTTTTGAAGCATCATTCATTTCCGAAATCATCAGAGGCGGAATATTGTCTATTCCTCGCGGTCAGTGGGAAGGAGCATCATCACTAGGGCTTCGACAATGGAAAGTATATTCACTGATTGTGCTTCCGCAGGCAGTCCCGATCATGCTGCCTCCAATGACTTCAGCAGTGGTCAATCTACTGAAAAACTCAGCAATCGTTTCAACGATAGCAGTATTTGATCTGACAAATGAGGGACGTAACGCCATTGCCGACACCTTCATGAGTTTTGAAATTTGGTTTACTGTTGCTGCCATGTATCTTACGATGACGATCAGCTTGTCTGCGTTTGCCGGCTGGCTGGAATCACGTGCAAGGCGCAGGCACACCAGAACATAAGGAACTACCGTTTCATTTCACCCGCCCTTAAACCGAGGAAATAAGCTTGAAACTCATTAGCAAAATTTTCGCACTCACCGCAATTGCTGCTACCACAGCATTGACGCCACTGATGGCCGCTGACCCGGCAATCGATGAAATCCAGAAGCGCGGCAGCATGCGCGTTGGCATGTCCACATTTGTACCGTGGGCAATGCGCGATAAAAAAGGCGAACTCATCGGTTTTGAAATCGATGTCGCCAAAAAACTCGCCAACGATATGGAAGTAGATATTGAATTTGTGCCAACAGCATGGGATGGCATTATTCCAGCACTTCTCGCCGGCAAGTTCGATGTCATTATCGGTGGCATGTCAATTACCGAAGAACGCAGCAAAACTGTGGATTTCACCAGTCCTTACGCGCATTCCTCGCTCGGGGTAATGGCCAGTAAAAAAGTGGCTGAATCACTGACGTGGCCCGACGACTACAACAGCACTGATGTCACGTTTGTATGCAGACGCGGCGCTACCCCGTGTAACTATATTCAAACCGAGTTGCCTAAAGCACAACTTCGTCAGTTTGACGATCAGGGACAAACGCTGCAGGAAGTATTAAACGGCAATGCGCACGCGATGATCTCCTCACAGCCTTTGCCTGCACATACTATTTTCGACAACCCCGAACTGGTGTTTGCCCCCACTGATGAGAAGATTGATCCCGGTAACGAAGCATTCGCACTGAGAAAAGATGACCCGGACTCACTTGAGTACTTCAGCAACTGGATCAACGAAAACACCGATAACGGCTTTCTCGAAGAACGCCACCAATATTGGTTTGGTGGACGCGACTGGGCAGATCAACTGGCCGAATAACGCCTGGTTAATCAACGTATAATTTATAAAAAGCCAACAGGCGCTGGTGGCGACTTTAGCCACCGGCCCTTCCCGCCTAATGTATCCTGATCCGGACAGACCACGTAAAGCAGGCGTTATAGACATTATTGTTGTCTGCCTGCTGCTTGCCTTTGTGGTGTACACCTGGAACAACGTATCCAACGTTCTGGCATATAAGTGGAGCTGGAGCTTTCTGCCCCAGGTCTTGTTCCTTAAAGATGAAACCACCGGCTGGTGGCAACCTAATCTGTTACTCGAAGGGTTTCTGACAACCATCCGCCTGTCTGTCTGGGCGATGATACTGGCCTGTCTCCTCGGTGTACTGCTCGGTGTGATGGCCACCATCAACCGCTTGCTGCCTAAGCTCATTGCGTTTACCTATGTTGGCCTGATCCGCAACATACCCCCATTGGTATTCGTTTTTATTTTCTACTTTTTTATCTCATCACAGATTGTTCCCGCATTGGGAATAGACACCTGGGCGCGAGAACTCGGTGACACAGGCAAATCAGTCATGAACTGGCTGCTGGGACCACCGTCACTCATTGAAAATCTGATTTCGGGCGTGTTGTGTTTGGCGATGTTCGAAGCAGCCTATATCGCGGAAATCACCCGCGCAGGCATACAGTCTGTGCCGTCCGGTCAGCATGAAGCCGCGGCAAGTATCGGACTGAGCCGGTTACAGTCATTCCGGCATGTAGTGCTGCCGCAGGCGTTGCAGGCGGTGACTCCACCTATGGCAAATCAATTTATTATGCTGATTAAAAACAGCGCCATCGTGTCGCTGATATCGATACAGGAACTCACCTTCACCGGTACGGAAATCGCCGTATCCACCGGCAGGCGCTTCGAAACATGGATCGTTGTTGCGGTAATGTATTTTGTGTTGTGCTACGGACTGGCGCGATTGTTCAGCCGCCTTGAGCGCAAACAACAACTGCGTAAGGCGCATTAGACTGCCGCTGTGAAAACCATTGTTACCCCGATAACCCAGGCATTGGAAGAAGGTGCATTAACGCGTCGCGAGCTGAAACAGTTTATGCAGCGAAGCAACGGACCAGCAATGGTGCGCCTGCTGTTATTTTTAGCCACCACTCTGACCACCGGCTTTTTAATTCACCTGGCAATGGACTCTGTCTGGTTGCTACCGGCTATGTTCATTCACGGTGTTGTACTGGTACATCACTTTTCACTGCAGCACGAGTGCATTCACTACACAGCGTTTCGAACGCGCTGGCTGAACGATGTCGTGGGCAACTATTGTGGTCTTGTGATCATGCTGCCAAACCGCTTCTTCAGATATGAGCATTGTGATCACCATACCTTTACCCAACTCACCGGCAAAGACCCCGAAATGATCCCGATGCCTAAAAGTATCGGTGAATATCTGTATTATTTGTCGTCCATACCCTACTGGAAAGCCAAGTTCACCGAACTGGGACGCCACTGCCTGGGACGACTGAATACCAGCGAGAAAAAATTCACACCCGCATCTGAGTATCGCAGCCTGATTATCGAAGCGCGATTAATGGCAGCATTTTATGGTTTGATTCTGGCCGCCAGCATCGCAATCGACAACTTCGCAGTGTTGTGGTTCTGGTGGATACCAGTGATGCTCGGCGAGCCGGTTATGCGGGCCATACGCATGACTGAACATGTCGGCCGGCCTGAAGTGTATCAAATGAAAGTAAACACCCGAAGCAACCGGGTCAATCCAATAATGCAGTTCCTGTGCTGGAATATGAACTATCACGCCGAGCACCACTATGCGTCGTCGGTCCCGTTCCACGCGCTGCCTCGTCTTAACAAAAAACTCAACGGGTATGTGTATACCGAACCACGCGGTTATATCGGTGCGCATGTCGATATTCTCCGGCGCCTGTTCAGCACGTCCGCTCGAGGGCAGGCATGAACGGCAAGCACTGGCAGCCCCTGATCAGTATTGATCAGCTGGAGCCCAACGATGCCACCCCGGTCAGGCTGAACAACACTCTTCTTGCAGTCTTTGACACTATTGATGGTTACTTTGTCAGCGATGCCAGATGTACTCACGCCGGTGCAAATTTATGCGATGGCTACTTTGACGGTAAAAATATCGAGTGCCCGCTGCATCAGGGCTTGTTTGATGCACGTACCGGTCGAGCGCTGGCGGCGCCGGTTACCCGCCACCTGAAAATGATTGAATGCAGAGTGATTGACAACCAACTACAGGTATTTATGTAACCGGGGCTGCCTTAAAAAATGCATCGGCACAGGCTATATCACCTGTGCCATACACGCCTTGCCGCGTTGTTTACAAGCATTTAATAGCGTTGTGCTGCCGTTCTGCCGTCCAACAATTCGGCTTCCGTCGCATGGCTGGTATCCACAGAATCATTGCCCAGCGCTTCCATCGAGGTTAACGAGCCACGAAGATCACGCGCAAACAGCATATACAGGGATGGAATAACAAACAGGGTAAACAACGTGCCTATCGCCATACCACCAACCAGTACCAGGCCAATCGAGTTTCGTGCCTCAGCACCGGCACCGGTTACCAGCACCAATGGAAAGTGACCGGCGACTGTGGCCACAGTGGTCATGAGAATAGGTCGCAAACGGGTGGAAGACGCATGGGTGATTGCAGCAAGCTTGGTCATCCCCTGCTCCTGCAGTCCGCGCGCAAACTCAACCACTAAAATACCGTTTTTAGCCACCAACCCGATTAGCGTTACCAGCCCCACCTGGGAGTAAATATTCAGCGTTGTGGTAAAGCTGTTAGTCCAGTAAGGCATATTGGGGTTAGGCATTTTCAGAAAGGTAAATATCAGCGCACCGAACATGGCCAGTGGTACCGACCCGGCCAGAATCACAAAAGGATCGCGGAAGCTGTTGAACTGTGCCGCGAGCGTCAGATAGATCAACACAATGGCCAGACTGAACGCCGGCAGAAACTTATTGCCTTCCAAACGGAGTTGTCTCGACTCACCGGTGTAGTCGAGGCTATATCCCTGCGGCAACACCTCCGCTGCGGTGGTTTCCAGAAAACTAAGCGCTTCATCCAGTGTTTTGATGGTCACGCCACTGAGCATGACTGCATTCAGTTGTTGAAAACGGTTAAGCGATCGCGGCGCAGTTTTGTTTTCAATCGTAGCAATGGAACCCAGCTGAATCATGGTGCCATTGGGCCCGGCAATATATAAGTCCTGCAACTGCTCCGGCGTTAAGCGATCTGCCCGCAGTGCTTTGGGAATCACTTTATAGCTTCGGCCGTTGATATTAAAACGATTAACGAAAGCGCCCCCCAACAGCGTACCGACGTCAGAACTCACTTGCTGCATCGTCAGCCCCATGTCGGCTATTTTGTCGCGATCAAACACCAGCTCGGTTTGCGCCAGGTCAATTTTGGTATCGATCTGTGGCGGAAACGCAAACAACCCCGACTGTATTGCCTTGAGTTGTATTTGCTGAGCATAACCCAGAATCTCTTCCGGCTCCGCAGTAGAGGCAATGACAAACTCAACAGGGAATTGCCCGCCTCCCGGCAAAGCCGGTGGCGTTACTGCAAATATATCCAGCCCGCTGATGTTACTGAATTTTTGCGAAACTTCCTGCTGCACCTGAAAAACCGTTCGATCGCGTTCGGCCCAGTCATCAAGTACCAGCCCGGAAAACCCCGACGTTGGGAATGTCAGCTGAAATGTAAACGCGGCTTCGTCGATTTCCCGCAGGGCTTCATCGGCAATCGCCGAGTAGGCAGCTGCACGTTCTATCGTTGAGTTCCCCGATCCATTGACGATACCGAACACCACCCCCTGATCTTCAGTTGGAGCAAGCTCTTTTGCTGACATAATGAACATAGGCACACACAGCACAGCAATCACCACCCACACCAGATACACCGCCGGTCGATACTTCAGCGTGCCTTCCAGTTTGCGCACATAAGCGCGTCTGATTTTCTCGAACACGTTGAAAACTCTCAGCGCAAATCCTCGCTTTTCACCATCGACCAGCAGACTTGCTGACATCATCGGTGACAACGTCAGTGCAACAATGCCG
>JAHDHK010000088.1:8682-19231 GCA_020631335.1 Chromatiales bacterium | reverse complement strand
ACTGGCCACCTTTGGCATGTCGTTCATTATTATCGGTGTGATGGTCTCCATTGAGGGTGGCTTCTTTGCGTATAAATATTTATCCGAACCGATCAAAATTCTGGGCTCCACCACCTCGCTTAACCGGTTTGTCGCGTTTTTAATTGCGGTGGCGATAGGCGCCGGTCTTTATGTCTGGCTTAATCACTCGCGACCGGGAGTGGCAGTGCGAGCGGTATCGGTATCAACAGAAGCATCGGGTCTGGTCGGGATTAATGTACCCAGGGTCTCGGCGCTGGCGTTTGCATTGGGCGGCGCTATTACCGCGGTTGGCGGCGCGCTGATCTCTACATTCATCACGCTTGATGCCAGCATCGGTGTCGTGTTTACTCTTAAAGCGCTGATTATTGTCATCATGGGTGGCGTAGGTGATGTGCGTGGAGCGATTGTCGCCGCCGTTATTCTGGGGCTGGTAGAAACCACGGTCGCGACACTGATCGACCCCGGACTGACGCTGGTCTCTGCTTATCTGATCTTTTTACTGGTGTTGTTGTTCCGACCGCAGGGTTTATTCGGGAGGAAGGTAACTTGAAACCCTCCGGCTGGCAGGAATTGCTGGGTGCTGCGGTGCTGGTCGCGCTGGCGGCGTTTATACCGCTGTTCGTCAACGGTTACTGGCTGTCTATCGCAGTCACTACCATGATGTACATTGCGCTGGCGACTTCCTGGTCGCTGTTTTCCGGTCCCACTCATTACATATCACTGGCGACCGGTGCGTTTTTCGGTGTTGGCGGTTATCTGGTCGGCACTGGCATGAGTGACTACCAGTTGTCGTTCTGGCTGATGGCGGGTATCTCTGCAATAGTCGGTGCGGTGCTCGCCGCGCTGATCGGTGTGGCAACGCTGCGACTCAGCGGTGTGTACTTTGTGATATTCACACTCGGTCTCGCAGAGATGATCCGCAACCTGGTGTCGTGGGTGCAGAATAACTTTCTGGGCAGTCGAGGCTTGTATGTATTAACTGATTTCCGTGATCAGCATTTGTACTGGATGCTGCTGGTAGTGGCTGCGGTTATTTATCTGCTGGGCTGGCTGGTAAATCGTTCACGCATCGGCTTTGCATTGAGAATTATCGGTGGAGATGAAACAGTAGCGCGACATGTAGGCATCAACACAGCCACTGCCAAGGTGATTCTTTTTACCACGACCGGATTTTTTGCAGCACTGGTCGGTGCGATCATCGCGCCGCGCTGGAGTTACATTGAACCTAATCAGGTGTTCTCGCCGCAACTTTCATTTTTAGTGGTCATTATGGCGCTGCTGGGTGGATCCGGCAGACTCTGGGGGCCACTGGTCGGGGTGATCCCTTTCACCATACTGTGGGAATGGATTAACGTGCAGTTTCCCAATCAATCCACCCTGTTTCTCGGACTTGCATTTTTATTGATCGTTTATGCATTGCCGAACGGTGTGGTGGGGCGAATCGAAACGATACGTCAGCGCATGCGGGGGCACTCGTGAGCGAAGCTCGATACACACCCGGCAATGCGGTTGGTGCGCCGATTTTATCCTTATACGGCGTCACTAAGCGTTTCGGTGGCCTGGTAGCGGTGAACGGTTTGTCGTTTGATATCGCCGCCCATGAAATGGTGGGCGTCATCGGCCCGAACGGTTCCGGTAAGACCACTGTACTTAATATGATCTCCGGTGCGTTCAAGCCAAGTGATGGCAGAATAACATTGAAGGGACGGCGCATTTCCGATAAACCGGCACAAACTATAGCGCGTCAGGGTATCGGCAGAACCTTCCAGCTAGTACGGCTGCTGCCCGGGCTGTCGGTGATGGAAAACGTAATGGCGGGCGCTGTGTTTGGACATCGTCGACGCTGGGGGCGTGAAGCAGAAGACTTTGCGATGGATATGCTGGCAAGAGTCGGTTTGCAGGGGCAGGCATTTTCTGCGGTATCGTCACTGACCTATATTGATCAAAAAAGGCTCGAACTCGCACGGGTGCTGGCAGGTGAACCACAAATACTGTTGCTTGATGAATGGCTGGCCGGGTTGAATCCGACAGAGCTTGAGGCCGGTATCGAACTGATTCATGCGCTGCGTAATGAAGGGCGGACGGTAATCATTGTCGAACATGTGATGGACGCCATACGTTCTTTATGTGATCGCTGCGTGGTCATGTCTTCGGGGGTTAAAATAGCCGAGGGTACGACTGATTCGGTGTTGTCCGACCCCGAAGTCATCAGAGCGTATCTGGGGGATGACGATGGCTGAACCAATATTGTGAGGGCTGATCATGCTTGAAGTCAGGCAGTTAAGCGCAGCCTATGGTCAGCACCCGGCGCTGCAGGAGGCAGCGCTCACCGTTGGCAAAGGTGAGATTGTTGTTATTCTCGGTGCCAACGGTGCAGGCAAGTCGACGCTGTTACGCGCTATTGCCGGAATCTGTGACGGAAAGGTCACTGGCGAAGTTACACTGGCGGGTAAGTCACTGCTGGGGTTGAGTGCCGATGATATTGTCGAGTCCGGTGTTTCACTGGTTCCCGAAGGCAGAGGTATCTTTGGCGACCTGACTGTAAAAGAGAATCTGCTGCTGGGGGCTTACGCTGCGCGAGCCAGAGCAAACGAACAGGAAAACCTGCAACAGGTGCTCAGCCTGTTTCCAAAACTTGCCGAACGTCAGACGCAGGTGGCGCGTACGATGTCCGGTGGTGAGCAACAGATGGTGGCGATTGGTCGGGCAATGATGTCGGCACCCGATATACTCATGCTCGATGAGCCTTCATTGGGGTTGGCACCCCTGTTATGCAAAGAACTCTTCCAAAACCTCTCGCGCGTGAAAGCGATGCAGATAGGCATATTGCTGGTTGAGCAGAATGCAAGGCAGAGTCTCGCTATTGCGGATCGTGGTTACCTGCTCGAAAACACCCGTATCACGCATGAAGACAACGCCGCAAAACTGGCTACTGATCCTGCTGTACAAAAAGCGTATCTGGGTGCGGGCAGTAAGCTGGCTGAAACTACTCAAACTGCCGTTGAAACACCATCCGCTGAAGCGCCTTCTTCAGCTGCTTTTAATCACAGTGTGGGCGAAATAAGACGAAGCGCAGATCAGCAGATTGGTGCATCCATTGAAGATATCGTCGCGAAAGCAACGAATACTTCTGCAACCTCTGCGCAGTCCGTCGGCTCTGTGAAGTCGACTAATAATGGCGTCGTGCAAAAGACATCCGGAAGCCTTTCATCGGCAGCATCCAGCCGTGAGATAGAAACCATTACCCTTGACATTGAAAAAGCGGCCCTGGATGCGCGAAGTCGTGCAGCATCGCGCGGGCGGAGTCGAACCAACACGGTACGGCGCAGCCGCGATACGTTCAACAACAGTAACAACGAAGCCGTAGATTCTACTCAGTCAATTCATTCTGATGCCCGTCCGGCAGTCGTTGAAGTGTACAAACGCCCGCGTGTGGAAGTTTATCGCCGACGCCCCGGCGGTGAATTCGAACGGGATTAATATTGTGTTGAAAAATTTGAAGAACAACTGCGGGAAACTACATGCCACACCCGGTAAGCGAAATTTCCGGTTTATAAAATGGCGCTTTGATTCAGTAGGTAATGACAGTTGTGTTGTTTCAGTCGTTGCGCATTGGTCAATCGACTCATGACTCTGGAGAAAATACTATGCTGGACAAGGTAAAAGCCGGCCCGGCTATCAAGGGAATGTATATCAACGGGCAGTGGGTAAACACCTCTGCGACGTTCGATGACTATAACCCATCCGACGGCTCGCTCTGGGCGCGCATTCCCGATGGAGGTGCTGCAGAAACCCGTGCCGCAATCGATGCTGCACACAGTGCGTTTCCTGCGTGGGCTGCGCTGCCGTTCCAGGAGCGGGCTAACCTGATGCTCAAGTGTGCTGAAGTGTTTTCCAAACGTGCAGCAGACTTTGTGGCCGCTGCACAATTTGAAGGGGGTGGCTGGTACGGAAAGGGGCTCTACGAAACCAAGAACATCCCCGAGTTTTTCAAAACAGCTGCAGCACTGTGCTACGCACCGGTGGGTGAAGTGTTGCCCTCGTTCAGCGGCAAACATTCGACGGCGGTGCGTGTGCCTATGGGGGTGGTTGCTGTGGTCTCACCGTGGAATTTTCCGGGCATTCTGGCGACCAGGCAATTTGCTTTTCCGCTGGCGGCCGGTAACTGTATTATTCTAAAGCCATCCGAAGAAACACCGTATATGGGGGGTTTGATTTTCGCCGAAGTAATGGAGGAAGCCGGCATTCCTCCCGGTGTATTTAATGTGATTACCTCTTCACGCAGTCGCGTTGCAGAGATGGGTGACGAGCTCGTTGATAACCCCCGGGTTAAGGGCGTCGCCTTTACCGGATCTACTGCCGTGGGCAGACGCATTGCTGCAAAATGTGGCGCACATTTAAAAAAGTGCTGCATTGAGCTTGGTGGTAAAGACAGCCTGATTGTGCTGGAAGATGCCGACCTTGAGCGCGCGACATCTGCAGCCTCTTTCGGCGCCTTTATGCATCAGGGGCAGGTGTGCATGAGCGTTGAAAAAGTGCTGGTGCAGGAAAACATCTATCAGGACTTTATGCAGGGTTTTGTTGCGCGTGCAGCCAAACTGAAAACAGGTAATGTGGCAGATAAAAATAATGTTATCGGTCCGTTGATCAACGACAGGCAGGCTGCCAACGTAAAGTCACAACTTGAAGATGCAAAAGCGAAGGGGGCGAAGTTTGCATTGGGCGGCAATGTACAGGACCGGTTCGTCGAGCCGACCATTGTCACGCACGTTACTCCTGATATGGACATCTGGCGTAATGAAACTTTTGGACCGGTCGCGGTGGTGGCTCCGTTTAAAACCGATGCTGAAGCGGTAGCCATGAACAACGATACGGAATACGGTTTGAGTTCAGGCATCATTACCACCAATGAAGAACGGGCAATGGCACTGGCCCGGCACATGGATACAGGTATGTGTCACGTGAACTGTGCGCCGATAAACGATGAGCCGCATGCACCTTTCGGTGGCACCAAGGCCAGCGGCCTTGGTCGCTACGGTGGTCGCTGGTCACTGGAAAGCTTCTCCGAAACCCGCTGGATCACGCTTGATCGCGGTGGTAAACAATACCCACCTGTTTTTTAGACACTGTTATGCGTGATCTTGTAAAGAACAAAAGAATTGTCGTCACCGGTTCAAGTTCCGGTATCGGACTTGAGACGGCAAAACTACTGACTCAACAGGGTGCCGAAGTACTGGGTATCGATATGAATAAAAACTTCGACTATGTCGAAGAATTTTATCGCGCAGACCTCAGTGATCAACGCACGATTGAAGCACTGGTTGATGTGTTGCCTGATGATATAGACGGGCTGGTTAACAATGCCGGATTGCCACCGACACGACCGGCTGAAAAGCTGCTGGCGGTTAATCTGGTCGGGTTGAAATACCTGACGGTTAATCTTATCCCCAAACTCGCTGACGGTGCGAGCATTGTCAATGTCGCTTCTCTGGCAGGTTTTGGCTGGCCCAGGGCAGTCGACGCAATCAATGCGGCAGCACATTTAAACTTCGACAATATCCCACAGTTTATTGAACAATGGAGCGTCAGTAACGAAGGGGGTCGCTCCTACTTCTTTGCCAAGGAGGCGTTGGTTGCGTGGACACTGCAAAACCGCTGGACATGGCGTGATCGTGGTATACGCATCAATTCGGTGAGCCCGGGGCCGGTGAATACGCCGATACTGGGAGACTTTCTCGAGACACTCGGCGCGAGAGCCGATGAAGACAGACGTGTGATGGATAGACCCGGTGAGGCCTCAGATATAGCACCGGTGATTGCTTTTCTACTTTCAGATATGACCAGCTGGATTCGTGGTACCAACATTCCGGCTGACGGCGGTATGTCATCAAACTTATTGTGTGGCATGCACGGATTAAACGAGGGATAAAACCATGGGCGTAATCGGCTGGATCATTCTGCTCATCATTATTGCCGCCATTGTGATTGCGCTGTTTGCGTGGTTCTACGAGCGTGCAACCAGTGAGGTGGCATTGTTGCGGACCGGTGTCGGTGGTCGCAAAGTCGTTATCGACGGCGGAGTGCTGGCTGTTCCGTATTTTCATGAAATCAGTCGTGTAAACATGCAGACGCTGCGGCTCGATATCGAACGCCGTGATGAAGCCTCGCTGATCACGCAGGATCGACTCCGCGTTGATGTTGGCGCTGAATTTTATGTGTCGGTTCTGCCTGATGCAGATGCCGTGAATCGTGCCTCTCAAACCCTGGGGAAGCGTACCTTTCAGCGCGAAGAACTCCGCACTCTGCTCGATGGGATGATGGTGGATGGACTTCGATCAGTGGCCGCGCGAATGACCATGGATGAACTGCACGAAAACAGAGCGCAATTTGTGCATGAAGTGCGTGACATGCTGGGCGATACACTGGCCCGTTACGGACTGCAGCTCGATTCAGTGTCGTTAACCTCGCTTGATCAAACACCGTTTAACGCGCTGGATGAAAATAACGCATTCAATGCAGTGGGCATGCGCAAACTGGCAGAGGTGGTGGCCAAATCGAAAAAAGAACGTGCAGAAATCGACGCCACCAGCGAAGTCTCTGTGCGCAAGGCAGCCATGCTGGCAACTCGTGAACGACTCGATATAGAACTCGAAGAAAGACGTGCCGAAATCGCACAGCAGCAGGAAATTGAAACTCTGGCGGCTGCCCAGCTCGCCGAAGTTGCCCGGCGCAAGGCCGAGAGTGAAATGGCAGCAACGCAGGCAAGAATCGATATGGAACGCAGTATCGAATCCGCCGAAATAGATCGAATGCAGTCACTGGAGCTGGCCGAACAGCAGCGTAATATCATTATTGCCGGTAAAGTACTCGAAGAAACACAGGCACAAATAGAGGCAGACAGAGCCAGAGCAGATGCCACCAGAGCAGAACAGTCTGTCGAAACCGCTAAAGCTATGGCCGAAGCCGAGCGGCGTGCTGAACTGGCGCGTATTGCCGCACAGTCCGAAGCAGAAGCGATCGCCACGCGCAAACGTATAGAGGCGCTGGCGCAACGTGAAACAGCCGAATCTCTGGCTGATGCAAAGCGCATAGAGCTGGAGACCGACAAAATCGAAAAAATGAATCAGGCCGAAGTGGATCGTGCGGTCATCGAAGCGGAGAACCTACGTTCTGATTCGTTGGTTGAAATGGAAATTCAAAAAGCGCGGCTTGAAGCGCTGCCGAAGCTGGTTGGCGAAATGGTCAAACCGGCAGAGAAAATAAAATCGATCAACATCAATCATCTTTCAGGTGTGGGCTCGTCATCTTCGGATAACACCGGTAAGCCGGTCGTAAATCAGGCACTCGACTCGATCATGGATATGGCAGTACAAATGCCAGCACTAAAAAAGATTGGTGAACAGGTCGGCGTGAATCTGGAGGAGGGTATGGCTGATATTACCGAGAGCAAGTCTGCCAAACGTAAAGATGATTAGATTCCAGCAGGCTCATTGATACTGCTTATACCTGTTATTCAGTCATTATCTCCAGTGGCATTATGTGGCGGACACCTTTGAATTAAAGTACACAATGCTGCCATCGGTGATAGACAAAAGGACTGGTGCAAATGACAGGTGAATATCCGGAAGTTAAAACAAAGCGGCTGTTTCTGCGTAAGCCCGCGCCCGGAGATCTTGATGCCTACCGCCGTGTGTTGTCACTTGCTGAAGTAACGCGCTACACAGACATTCCCGACAATCCGACAGAAAAACGCTGTGTACGTATGATCAGCTGGATGAGCAGATTGCACGAAAAACAGAACGGTTGCGGCTGGCTGATCGTGAATCAAAGCAACTGCAAAGTAATTGGTGCAATTAGAATTAACCAGATAATTAAGAAGCCCAAATGCGGGATAATCGGATACGAATTACATCCCGATGAATGGGGGCAGGGCAAGATGACAGAAGCACTGCGAGCGGTGGTTTCGCTTGGTCATGGATGCTTTGAGTTAAACAGGTTGGAGGCGTGGACCTCACCGGGGAACGTCGCCTCTGATCGTGTACTGCAGAAGGCGGGCTTTCAGCATGAAGGCACATTACGTCAAAAAGAGTATTTCAAACAGCAATTTCAGGATCTAAGAATCTTTGCCCGACTGGCATCAGATCCTCAGCCTGCCGGTTCATAAGCTGCCATTTTAAAGTGTGGATGCATGGCTTAGTGACTATACATTCATCGTGAAAAATGTTCGGTCAGTCTGTAACTGCCATTTTCCTATTGCGTAGTACTCTGGTAACAACTTTGAGCTGTTCAACTGATAATTGACAGTTGGCATTAACCCGGAAATCGCTATAAAAGGCATCAGGGTTCCGTTAAGTCTGGTTATTTTAAATCTGTCTAATCATGATGATTAACCCGGGCGGGTGTGTGTAATCGATTTGAAACGGGTTTACCGGAACACAGAATCAAATCGCTGCCTGAAGGGAGCGGTACCTACGCAAATTCAGTAATGATATAGATGCCTATAAAAAACAGGCATCGCTATTTTGTGATCGCGTCACCTGATAAGACTCTTACAACAAAATAATGTACAGCGGGACGATCAATAGCGCGCGGTGATACGGCTGTTCCGGTGCGCAATGCCGGCGTGGGCAGTGCTGGAAGTGGCGTGAGAGTGGGCCTTGTGCTAGCTTTCTGTGACTATTGAATCGTCCTCATTGATCGTGATTCCGCACAACGTCGCTCAACTGGCCGGATTCGAAATTATTGGAGCCGCACCTGCCGGTGGCAGCGCCAGAATTTTCAAATCACGGCACCTGGAAACCGGACAGATTTGTGCGTTAAAACTGCCTGAGGGTGTCGCCGGCACCGATCTGGTGTCACGTGAGGCTGAGCTGCTGCGAAAACTCAGCCACCCGTCGATTGTTCGGCTGTTTGATTGTGGCGTTGTAGCATCTACTCCCTGGCTGGCCACCTGCTGGATTGACGGGAGGCAAGTAGCTGAGTTACTTAAGCGGGGGACGGCTTTTGACGAACTGCAAGCCAGAGGGCTGTTTGAGCAATTAGCGTCGGCACTGGACTATGCGCATAGTCTAGGCGTTGTTCATGCGGATATCAGTCCTGCCAACATTGTTCTGGATAGCGAGGATTGTGCAACCATTGTAGATTTTGGAATCGGCCGACAGTTGGATATAACGACAGTTACCTCGGGTTCGGATTTTACCGGTACGCTGCGCTATGTCGCACCCGAGGTGATACAGGGGCACAAAGCCGGTGCAGCTGCTGATCAATACGCTACCGCTGTGATTGTGTATGAGTTACTTACCGGTTGCTGGCCTTTCGACGGTGATTCAAGTGCTGCTGCAGCGTTACATAGTCACCTCTATGCTGAACCTGTCAGTGCTCAGGAGCGCAATCCTGCAATCTCATCGCTAATGGATCAGGTGTTGTTAAAGAGTCTGAGTAAAGATCCCGATGCAAGGTTTGACAGTATGTCGGCAATGGCAGAGGCACTGAGTGACGTTGCCTGGCACAGCGAAACATCAGGTGACAGGCAGCGTGATCAACTTACCAGTCCCGGTGAAGCACCGGCGATATATAAATCAGTGGGAAAAGGCATGATTGCTGTGGGTACGGTTGGGGTTCTGTCCGCTATGTTCTGGTTTCAGGAGGTATTCAGTCCCGGTGTAAACAACTCAATGGTATTTTCAGAAACTCGCGGCAATATCATTAATCCCGGTTGCAACCGTTTAGCTGCGCCCGAAACAGATGATGCGGGTATTGTGAAAAATTTTTATGGTGTGGACGGCTTGCCGGAACGGATTACTTTGATCTCTTTCAGTCAGGATGACTGGCGTCTTGAGATTGGCAAACCGAATACATACGGCCTCTATGGTCAGATCCTAGAGGTGCAGAGCGGTGATCAATATCAGCTGAGTGCAGCCGTTGAAAGAAACGGATATCTGCATATGCCCGCATTGCGCATCGAGTGGCTGGATGCTGCCTATCAGGTACAGCCGGACTTACTGATGGAATATGATATCAGCGGCCTCAAGGACGGTTTGATCAGTATGCCGGCGGTAGAGGTGCCTGAAAATGCCGCCTATGCAGTGCCTACCGTCTACAAAGACGAAACGGAAGGGTCGATGATTATCACCTCGATGTTCTTTCAGGAAACAACTTGCCGGTAGCGCAAGGTCAACCCCTTATGGCAAATTCATGAATGCTCAATCCGGACTTGTGCCTGAATTAATCTGGGTCAACAACGAGGTTGAAGGCGCGCGCTGGGCACTGACAAAGCACGTGTGTATCGGCCGTGAAAACGCTGATATCAATATTCCGGTCAATGCAGTCTCGAGAAAACACGCCCGGGTGCACGTGTCTGCCGGCTATCTTGCTATTGAGGATCTGGGGAGTCGCAATGGTACAGCGCTGAACGGGCATTTGCTCAATGCCGGAGAGGAGCGACAACTCAGGCACGAAGACAACATTGTGCTGGCTGGCCTGGTTGAGCTTAAGTCCAGCAAGTCCAATTGTGCTCCAGCGCGGTTTC
>JAHDHK010000088.1:0-8672 GCA_020631335.1 Chromatiales bacterium | reverse complement strand
GCCACACCCTACGCGCCGAAAGTGGGAAGTTTGCGCGGTATCTGGATAGATGAAGAGAGTGCAGATGTCTGGGTCGATGCCAGAAAAATAGTTCCACGACTACCCGGTAAGCAACTGGCCCTGTTGCAATTGCTTTATCACGCCGATGGCAAGGTTGTCAGCCGTGATGAGATTGTGGCAACAGTCTGGTCCTATGCTTCTGCTGAAGGTATCAGCAACGATGCTATAGAGTCGCTGATTAAACGGCTCCGGAAGAAACTCAGGGAGTATTCATCGAAGCCGCTGATCGAACTGGTTCGACATAAAGGAGTCAGGTTGATAAAAGAATAACCATTAGGTGCACGATTTTTAAAAGGGCCCCCGATTAGCCGTCGTTGTCTTTGAAACGCCCGTCAAACAACCCTTGTGTATCACTACACAAACCCGTTACGAACCGGGTTTGCCCTGAAAGCGTAACTGCGGCAAGCATACAATGATTATCTGCAATAGATTGATCACGTGGCCTGTATGAATTCTCTCAGACTAGCGCATAGGTTATTGATCGGGAGTTTGATATTAGTTGCTCCACTTTTGTGGTGTAGTAGGGCAGCAGCGAAGGCGCATTCCGGGTTAACTGAAGCTGAGATCGCAATATATACCGACTCGTTAGCGGAAGGTTTCTATAACTGGTCCTGGACCAGTACGAATCTGCAATCGGTAGAACAGGTCAGGCAAGGGAAATATGCGGTCTACGGTAGGCTCAACCGGTTTGAGGGCGTGTATTTTGGCAGAAACGATGCGCTGAATTTGCCGCTGCAGGGAACGCTGGTGTTTTCTATATACAGTATCAGCCCTGCGGAAATAGCAGTGCAACTCAGCACTGCAGCCGGAGCGGGGGAAGACCGTGTTTTGATCGATGTGCCCGCAGGTCGATGGAAAGAGGTGGCAATATCGCTGTCGGAGCTGGGAGGAGCTGACGGTTTTACCGGTGTCTGGTGGCAGCAGGTAAACGACAACGATAAAAACGGGCTGTATCTGGATGACATACGCATTATCGGTGTGGCAAGAACGACGCCGGAGCCGCCGGTCAGACTCAGTGTGACAACTGAGCCTCGCACTATCGTAAGGCAGATTGTCGATCCTGCCAGTGGAGTGAGTTACACCACTGAGGTGTTGTTTCCGAAACGCATCAGTGAAGATATCTACGGTATTAATTTCGCACCAAACACGCTGCGCGAAGAACTGGGTATTCCTGTCAGTCGGTGGGGTGGAAACGCCGTTGAGCGTTATAACTATCAAACATCTTCCAGCAATCAGGGGCAGGATTGGTTCTTTGCAAATAATCCGATGGCACCGGGTGCAGACTCAACTTTTGAAAGTGAAAATCAGCTCGATGGAACCGACACTATAATGACTGTCCCGTTGATTGGCTGGGTATCCAGTGGACGACAAGGCAGCTGTAGTTACCCGATTAATCTGGAAGAATTTCAGGAGCGCAGTATTCACCACTGGGTTGACCAGACGCTGGTGTGCGGCAATGGCTACCGGGCCGGTGAGTTTATCGGGCCGGTAGATCCCGCCAGAACCAGCATTGCGGTTGATGAAGATTTTGTCGCAGGCTGGGTGAGTACGCTGGTGTCACAACACGGTTCGGCTTCCAGTGGTGGTGTCGAATACTATGCGCTTGGAAACGAGCCCGGGTTGTGGCACTCAACTCATGGTGATTTGCAATCCCGCGCCATGTCACGGGACGATATTATTGAACGAAACATCCGCTATGCACGAACCATAAAATCGGTTGACCCTGCGGCCGAAATACTCGGGCCCGTTTTATGGGGGGCATCCAGTTACTATGTATCGAGTGATGAATTGCTGGCCGGGCAACGTCCGGGCCATGTAGATTACTTTTTACGCGACTACCTCACCCGTATGAAGCGTGCGGAGCAAACCCATAGCAGAAGGCTGTTGGATCGACTCGCCGTTAATTTTTATGATGAACGCGTTTACGATGGCGGTACTGACGAGCTCCGGCTTGAATCGACCAGACACTTATGGGATTCAACCTACGCACCTTCGGACTGGTGGGTGACCAGGGACTTTTTGTACGGCCATGGTTCGGCACTTATTCCCCGGTTGCGATCCGCGGTCGATGAGTTCTACCCGGGTACTAAACTGGCACTGACAGAATATCACTTTGGTGGTGCTGACACCGGAGTGGGTGGCCTTGCTCAAATTGACGCACTGGGTATATTCGGGCGCGAGGGGCTGGATATGGCTACCCTGTGGGAACCGTATGCGGATTACGTCACTACACCGGAAGTCGAGTTTGCGAATAAACCGGTGTTCCGGGCTTTCCGGATGTATCGGAACTTCAATGGCGAAGGAGGTCGGTTTGGAACCGTTTCATTGTTTGCCGAGTCGTCGGATGAATCCAGGGTATCTATCTATGCTGCAAGACACGGCACATACGGAGCCATCACGCTCATGGTCGTTAATAAAACTGACTCTGTGATTCCTCTGGCGCTGGAAGGACTGTCGAGTCCGGCTTCAGGTTTCAGATTTCTCGCTGACGAGCCCGACAAAATATCAAAGCTTGGACGAGTCGCCGTTGACGGCAGTGATGTGTTGCCCCGATACAGTGCCACACTCTTGCTGTTTAGCGACTGACAGCGGTTAAGGTGATTCGCTTGATTTTTTGTAAAGTGGTCAATGGTATCTGTAGTCAAATTGAAGGTGATAGGTAATTCCGTACCGTGATTAGACCGGGCTTGCTCCTCTGCGTATCAGGTTGGCAACATGGTGCTGATACACCTGCGGTGAATAAAACCGGTGCAATCGGACAGTGGTCAGTTATCCGAACACACTAAATGCCCGTTGGAAGAGGATGTTGCAACAAGTGCTATTCGTATCAGGCGTCACTGGTGTGTTTTTCGACGGCCTTGCCTTAAGTGTTAACACCTGATGAGTTGTTCGGCCTAAACAGGGTGCGCTCGAAGCTGATTTCGTCTACTTAGAAGCAGTGGATTGGATGATTGCTGACAGCAGTGGCATGCCCGTTGGCAGAATGAGTTAGATACGCCCGTAATTCGCCCGTCAAACGCCCCTGTCGCGCCCTGCAGTCGCGGGAATGCTGAACGTAAACTCAGGGTAAGCCTGAGTAGACAGAGGTGTTATGAAAAATTTTGCTAAAAACGCTCGTATCAAATCAGTGTCTTCGTTATTGGCCACTGGCCTTTGTGCATTGAGCTTTTCCTGCCATTCACCAGCGGCCACTGACGAACCATCGGTCATTCCAATATATGTAGACGGGTTTTCTGCCGGCGTTTCTGACTGGTCATGGACCAATACTGATCCGGCTTCAACCGGACAGGTTTTTGAAGGGAGTTATTCACTTTTCGGTGAGCAGGATAGCTGGGAAGGTATTTATCTGACGATGCGATCTGAGTTCAGTTTACCCGCTGACGGCAATCTTAATTTTTCAATTTATAGTGAAAGCGATACCGTCATAGTCATTCAGACCAGTTCCATTAACACCGGTGACGGCAAGCCGATACGAATCAACGTTGCTGCCAACCAGTGGCAACAACAATCGATTTCTTTGACAGAGCTTGGCGCGGGCGATCAGTTAACCGGTATCTGGTGGCAGCAGTATACGCCGCAGCCCAGCGGTGGTGTTTATCTTGATAATGTTCATATAGCCGGTGCGATATCGCCACCGGAAGACACACCCGGAGCGTTCAGGTCGCCGGAGTCAACGTCGCGTTTCCTTTCACGCGCTACCTTTGGAGCGACTGCCGGTGAAATTGATCGGCTCAGTGGCAGTTCGGCGTCACAGTGGTTCCGCACAGAGGTGGGTAAACCGCCCAGTCGCTACCTTGATGCGGTACGCGCCGAGTTGCAACAACCGGGTGCGACAGACCCTTCCGGTGAACCCACTTTTCAGGGGCGCACAACACCCAACTTTGTTTTCTGGCAGCATGCGATCAGTGCACCGGATCAACTGCGACAACGCATGGTGTATGCGTTATCACAATTGCTGGTGATATCAAATGCGCAAAGCGCTTTGTTGTTTGACCGGCCGACATCGGTGGCGGCTTATCAGGACATTTTATCGCGTAATGCGCTCGGTAATTATCGTGATCTGCTGGAAGAGGTGACCTACTCGACGGCGATGGGGGAATACCTTACGTATATGCAGAATCGCAAGGGTAACTCTGAAAGCGGCCGGTTGCCGGACGAGAACTATGCCAGAGAGCTCATGCAGCTTTTTACTATCGGTCTGGTTGAGCTGGATATGGATGGTCGTCCCCGAACTCGAAACGGCGAATCCATAGAGACTTACTCAAATCGTGATGTATCAGGACTGGCGCGAGTGTTCACCGGCATGAGCTACGCTCTTGAAGGATTCGAGCCGGGCTTTGTGCTGATATCCAGTGCGGCGCTGGCCAGTCCTATGGTGTTTTTCCCGGAGCATCATGAAACCGGGCAAAAACAGTTTCTCGGTACCACTATTCCTGCAGGCACCAGTGGTGAGGCCAGCATCTCAATGGCACTGGATGCACTGATAATGCATCCCAATACACCACCGTTTATTGCACGTCAGTTAATTCAGCGCTTTACCACCAGTCATCCTTCCGCCGGCTATATCCGTCGTGTAGCAACCGCGTTTGCTCAGGGTACTTTCACGCTGCCCGATGGCAGTACCGTAGGCGAGGGGCGACGGGGGGATTTAACCGCGACGATTGCTGCTATTTTGTTTGACGACGACGCGTTAGCGGAGCCCGGTGCCAACCCGCAGTCAGGCAAACTGCGTGAACCCGTGTTGCGTTTCACTCACTGGGCGCGCGCCTTTGATGCAAAAGCACTGACCGTGCGCCATTTGTCAGGCCTTTGGAATACCGGTGACAGTGATGCGTTGTCGCAATCGCCGTTTCGATCTCCTTCAGTGTTTAATTTTTATCGACCGGGCTATGTTGCACCGGGCACTGAAACCGGTGAAGCCGGCCTGACGGTGCCCGAGCTCCAGCTGGTCAGTGCGAGTTCGGTACCCGGTTATATTAACTTTATGCGCGGTTTTGTGTTTGCCGATGCGCAAAGTAACAGCGACCCGGACATCGCTTCTAGTTTCGCACCGGACTACAGCAATGAAGTTGCATTCGCCGATACCCCCGACGCACTGGTCGGCAGGCTTAATCGTGTACTGGCTGCAGGTCGACTGCGCCCGGCAACGGTAGAACGCATTGCAGCGTTTATCAAAACTCTGCCGCAGGGAGATGCGCAACAGGGAGATGCGCGTCTGCGAGTAATGCACGCCGTGTTAATGGTGATGACCAGCCCCGAATACACCGTTCAATATTGAGGATATGTCTGACATGATGCTTACGCGACGTAAATTACTAACGCATGCCTGTGCCATGAGCACAGCATCTTTGACAGCGGCGTCACTCAGTGGCTTCGGTTTGAGTATGACTGCAATTCAGGCAGCCGCTCAGAGTGCTGATCTTGAAACAGCGGATAACCGCTCGGGTTATAAAGCCCTGGTCTGTGTATTTCTATTAGGTGGCCTCGACGGTAACGATACTATTCTGCCGTATGATTCAGAATCCTATTCCCGCTATGCCGCTCTACGATCTTCTCTGCTGCAGAACTATTCGAATGTTCAGGGCGGCCGATCTACTCGTTCTATTGATCGCCTGCTGCCGCTTAATCCGGTGAACCCTGTTCAGGATGGCCGCCGCTTTGCGCTTACCGAAGAACTCAGTGGCTTGCACTCCCTGTTTGAACAGGGGCAGGCCGCGATAGTTGCTAATGTCGGCCCGCTGGTACAGTCAGTGACACTCGCTGACTATGAGGCTGACGCGCCATGGCTGCCGAAACGACTGTTTTCACATAATGACCAGCAGGCGACATGGATGTCCGGTGCACCGGAAGGTGCAAGTCTTGGCTGGGGCGGGCGCTTTGCCGATGCGGCGTTGCGATCGGGGGCGAATACTTCAGGGGCGACATTTACCACCATTACCAGTGCTGCAAACGCTTTGTTTCTTACAGGTGAAGCAGCGCGACCGTTCCAGATAGGCAGCAATGGAGCACCACTGATCGACAGCCTGACCTCATTACAGGGAAACCCGGAAGCCTATGCGTTGATGCGCCGTCACTTCGAGCCTGATGCCAGCCTGACTAATCACTTACTGGAACGTGACTATGCCAGTGCAATGGGTAAGTCCTTATCCAATAATGAAGCCTATAACGCAGGTACGACAGGCACAGCTACACTGTCTACCGCATTCCCCGGTGGCCCGCTCGGCGATCAGTTGCGTACAGTATCCCAGACAATCGCGGCGCGCGATGCACTTAATGTGAACCGGCAGGTTTTCTTTGTCGGCCTTGGTGGCTTTGACACTCACTCTAATCAGGTGTTGGATCTGCCACCTTTGCAGCGTCAGCTTGACGCTGGGATCACGGCCTTTGTCGAAGCAATGCGTGAACTCGGCGTCAGCCGCGACGTGACGCTGTTTACGGCATCAGACTTTGGCCGAACGCTGGCCGTTAACGGTGACGGCACGGATCACGGCTGGGGCAATCATCACTTCGTGGTAGGCGATGCCGTCAATGGACAACGTATTCTCGGTGAGCTGCCACCTTACGATCTGGCACATGCGCTCGATGCCGGTGGCGGCAGATGGATACCCACCCATTCAGTTGAGCAGTTTGCCGCACCACTGGGCCGCTGGTTTGGTTTAAATGAATCAGACCTGCGTTCAGCGTTGCCGAACCTCGGGAATTTCAACAGCTCTGCGTTAAATTACTTTGGCTGATAGCGGTCGTGCTGTGGTCATCTGCTGATCGGAACTATTATCACAGAAGGTGATTTTTTTCGGTAACATCGAGCGATGTGCAGCGAATAGGCAGGGAATCAAGTTGTCGGCTAAAAAGCTCATTGCCGTAGATCTGGATGGAACGCTTTTCGGTGGCGATCATGAGATTGCCGATCGAACCGCAGCGGTATTACAGGCTGTCGCCGATAGAGGGCATACTGTTGTGGTGGTCACTGGCAGAAGTGCCTATTCGGCCATGTGTCGACTGGCTGCGTTGCCGTCTTCCAGCAGGGTAGTGTGCTCGAACGGTGCCTATGAGGTTGATCTGCAATCGGGTGCAATGCGCTGGTCTCAGTCACTGTCGGCAACTTCCGTTGTCAGCATGCGTTCGAAGATTCTTCATCATCTTCCGCAGGCAAGCTTTGGCTGGGAGTCACTGCAAGGCTTGAACTACGAAGCGAAGTTTACCGAAGAGGCCGGTGGTGCACACACCCTGGAGCAAGGTGGTTTGCAGGAAGAGTTTGGCTCTGGCGAGGTACTCAAGCTGTTCGTTAGAACACCGCATTTGCAGCGTGGAGCGTTGCAGACTGAGGTTGAAAAGTCGCTCAACAATCAGGCTGAAGTATCCACATCCGGCGTACCTTTCGTTGAAATTACCGCGCCGGGTACCAATAAAGCCAGCGGACTTGCCAGCGTGGCAGAAAGCCTTGGGATTAACGTCAATCACATCATTGCGTTTGGTGACAACTTGAACGATCTGCCAATGCTGCGATGGGCCGGTGAGGGGGTTGCCATGGGTAATGCGGTTGCGGCTGTAAAAGCAATCGCAGACACTCACACATCGAGCAACGATGCGCATGGGGTGGCAGCGTTACTTGAGCAGCGACTACACAGTGGTGAGTTGTAACAACCGTTAGCAGAGAGTTGCAATAGGCGACAAGCGATCGGCTGATCCAGTGAATTATCTGCCGGAATAATTCTGACCGCCTGAGGGAATTCTTGCAGTCTCAGGGATTTAAAACCGGTTAGGTGATCGTTTTGTCGTCCGTTTCCGGGCCCGGGAATTAACAGCGCCTGTGCACTGAATAATGAGTGTCCGGGTTTCCCACTTTGTTAATGGCACATCAGAGGGACGGTGAATACTGCAGACACGTCAGGTATCGCTTTTAGTGCATTCACTACTTCTTTTCGCTTTGTATATTCAATAACCACTTCGTACAAGTGATCGGGTCCGGTTTCATTAACAGTCACAACACCGGGCGCAGATTCAGCAGTAATACGCATGCTTTCGGCGTTTTTTGAGTACACATAATACGTAATGTGTTGTCTTCGGGATTCGCTCATTACCAGGTAGCGATTAAGGTAAGCATCCTTTGAGTGTTGTACAACGGTATTGATGTCGATTTTGCCCAGTGCAAAGCCAGCGCCGAATCCGAGGGTGAGGATCAGGGCAACCTTCATGATGTCTTTTAAAGGGGCAAGTCCGGATAACAATCAGTTGTACTCAGTTTATTGGCTGGCATCGATCATAGCACTGAGCATGGTTCAGTTCGATCCGGCAATGCCCTGGGCTTCGCGTCCTCTTGCATCTGTTGAGCATTCGTTGCTTAGTGTAACCTTGTGTATCCCATTCTCCGGTCTGGCAACTATGAACGTAGGTTTTATCGGCACGGGCACCATGGGTGCCCCGATGGTGCACAATCTGGTAAAGGCCGGCTATCGTCCGGTGTTGTTTGACGTCAATGCTGACGCGGCAGTGAAGGTGGCGGGTGATCACTCGCTGCCGGTTGTGCAAAGTATCGTTGAACTGGGTACCCGGGTTGAAATGGTCATTTTGATGTTACCCGGTTCCCCGGTTGTGAACGAGGTTTGTACAGG
>JAHDHK010000087.1:5446-19318 GCA_020631335.1 Chromatiales bacterium | reverse complement strand
TGCCTGTGGCCTTTATTTTTGCTACATCGCACAGTCACCCGATGCGTTTGCTTGTCTCTATGTGGCCACTGCGGACACACCCGATAAAGAACGCAGCGTGGTCAGTGCATCGACCCTTGCACTTGATACGCAGGATATCTCAGTAGGGCAGCCGGTCAGCTACGCGTCTGCCGGCGGGCAGATCGCACATGGCTTTTTCTATGCGCCGGTTAACTCTGCCTGTGAGGCAGAAGCGTCAGAACTGCCACCACTGGTGGTAATGATTCATGGCGGACCGACTTCAGCCACCCATAATGATCTGAGTCTTAAAATTCAATTCTGGACCAGTCGCGGCTTTGCTGTGTTTGATTCAAACTATCGCGGCAGTACCGGTTACGGCCGGTTGTACCGCGATGCACTGAAAGGGCAGTGGGGGGTGGTTGATGTAGAAGACTGCGATTTTGCTGTGCAGTACCTTGCTCGGCAAAAGCTGATAGACCCTGCTCGTGTGGCGATTCGCGGCGGCAGCGCCGGTGGCTATACAACTCTGGCGGCATTGGCGGGTACCGATTCGTTCAAGGCTGGTGCCAGCCTGTACGGGGTCACTGATCTCACAGCACTGGCAAGTGATACGCACAAGTTCGAGTCGCGTTATCTCGACAGTTTGATTGGCCCGTACCCTCAGGAGGAATCACTCTATCAGCAAAGATCACCGATCAATCAGGTTGATTCGATCAATTGCCCGGTAATCTTTCTGCAGGGACTCGATGACAAAGTCGTGCCACCCAATCAGGCTGAAATGATGATTGACGTGCTGCAGAAAAAGAACATCGCGGTCGCCTATGTACCCTTTGAAGGAGAAGGGCACGGATTCCGGCAGAGTGACAATATCATTAAAGCCTTTAATGCCGAGCTATGGTTTTATGCTCAGGTCTTCGGTTTTGAAGCACAGGCAGTGGAAGGCGTTGAATTTATTTAGCGCCCTGTAAATACCTTAATCACAACCGTGCCGGTTAATAGCTGGTGATATCCTGCCGCTTACTTTTGTAAACTAATCCCATCGCAGCACGGGTTCATCCAATGCTGAGCTCTGCTCTTTGAGTGCGAGTATATGATCGTCCCAGAAACGATTGCCTGACAGCCACGGGAATGCCTGTTGAAAAGCCGGCTCTTCGCGTCGCTGATCGAGCCAGGCCGCATAGTGGATAATCCGCAGTGTGCGCAGTGCTTCTATCAGTCCAAGTTCAGCCGGGTCGAATTCTCTGAACATGGTGTATCCGTCCAGAAGGTCGGCGAGCCTTGCCTGCTGATACATTCTGTCCCCGGATAAAAACATCCATAAGTCCTGCACAGCAGGACCGGTTCTTGTGTCATCGAGGTCGACGATATGGATCGACTCATCACGCATCAGCACATTGCCCGGGTGGAAATCGCCGTGCAGTCGCATGTAACGCACATGTGGCAGTCGATCGAATCTGTCCTGTACCTTGTCCAGTAAATCCGTACATATGTTTTCATACGGAAGAGCGAGTTCGGCGGGTAGTCTGTCATTGTCCAGCAGATAATTGACCGACGTAATCCCGAGCGTCTCGCAATCCATGGTCTGTCGGAACTGAAAATCCTTTCTTTCGGCTACCTTGTGTATTCGCCCGATAAAACGACCGGCCAGTTGCAGCTGTGCAGCGCTGTCGAGTTCCGGCGCTCTGCCGCCGCGTAACGGATACAGCGCGAAATCGAACCCCTGGTGATGACGAAGTGTGTTGCCGTTGTCTGCGGGTAGTGGTGCCACCACCGGGATGTCGGTGGACGTGAGCTCATGTGAAAACTCATGCTCTTCGTTGATCTGATCGATAGTCCAGCGACCGGGTCGGTAAAACTTGGCAATCAGTGGTGGCTGATCTTCAATGCCTACACGGTACACGCGGTTTTCATAGCTGTTCAGCGCCAGTAGTCTGCCATCACAATTGAGATTCTGTGCTTCTATCGCCTCAAGGATCAGGTCGGGTGAGAGCGCAGCAAATCCATCACGGGCAGCACTGTTTAACGTCATCATCGAAGGGGCCCGGTTATTTTGAAGTTTTAATAAATGTGGACAGTCTGTAAGGCTACGTGCGACTTCAGGTGCTTTATGTCACCGGATTCGATCATAAGACGTATGCCGGTTTGTGATAACATGCCGCGAATTGCAGTTAAGGTGGTTCGTAATGTGGCGAACTCACCTGAAAGGGTCAGTCAAGTCATATTTTTAACTGTCGCTTCACCATGACAGTTAAATGTAACGGCTTTGCCAGCGTACCTCATTGAGTTAACCGCTAACGGGATTATATTCGATGAGCGCAGCCGGCAGTTTATCTCTCAACGTTCCGAATGTAAGGTCATCATGGATATTCGTAAAGTAAAAAAACTCATTGAGTTGCTTGAAGAGTCTGGAATATCGGAAATAGAGATAAAAGAAGGTGAGGAGTCGGTACGTATAAGCCGCTCTATTGCTGCTCAGGCCGCACCATTGGCGCCGGCACCGGTAGCACAGGTGACTGTGCCGCAGCCGGCACTGTCGGCGGCACCGGCGGTCGCTGCACCCGAGCCTGTACCGGCGGCGGCTGAAGGGACAATCATTGAATCGCCGATGGTCGGTACTTTCTATGCGTCTCCGTCTCCGGGGTCTCCTGCATTTGTTTCAGTCGGGCAGACCGTCAAGCCCGGCGACACAATCTGTATTGTTGAGGCAATGAAAATTCTCAACCAGATCGAAAGTGAAGTCAGCGGCACGATCAAGGCCGTGCTGGTTGAAGATGGTCAGCCGGTGGAATTCGGTCAGCCGTTGATGGTGGTTGACGAATAATCCCTATGAAAAAGGTACTTATTGCAAATCGGGGAGAGATCGCGCTGCGCATCATGCGCTGTTGTCGCGATATGGGCATAGGCACAGTGGCCGTCTACTCCACAGCGGATCGCGAGCTTAAACATGTCCGGCTGGCAGATGAAGCAGTCTGTATCGGTCCGCCCCAGTCGACTGACAGCTATCTGAATATCCCGGCACTGATCAGTGCGGCGGAAATTACCGATGCCGATGCTATTCATCCCGGATATGGTTTTTTATCTGAAAACGCCGACTTTGCCGAACGTGTCGAGTCCAGTGGTTTTACGTTTATCGGCCCGACCGGTAGTGTTATCCGTTTAATGGGGGATAAAGTCAGCGCGATCCGTGAAATGCGTGCCGCCGGTGTACCTTGCGTGCCGGGTTCGGACGGTCCGTTAGGGTCTGACCCGTCGACTAATCTGAAGCTCGCCAACGACATCGGTTATCCCATCATCATCAAGGCGGCCGGCGGTGGCGGCGGGCGTGGTATGCGGGTTGTTCGCAGTGATGATGAATTAATCGAATCTATCGAGCTGACCAAGGCAGAAGCAGGAGCAGCGTTTAACAACGATGTTGTCTACATGGAGAAGTTTCTGGAAAAGCCTCGCCATGTTGAGTTTCAGGTGCTGGCGGATACCCACGGTAATGCCATTCATCTGGGTGAGCGCGACTGTTCGATGCAGCGACGTCATCAGAAAGTCGTCGAAGAAGCACCTGCGCCGGGTATTACGCAGGAGCAAAGAGATCTCATGGGCGCGCGCTGTGTCGATGCCTGTAAGCGTCTGGGTTACCGTGGTGCGGGCACCTTCGAATTCCTCTATGAGAATGGAGAGTTCTATTTTATTGAAATGAACACACGGGTGCAGGTTGAACATCCGGTGACAGAAATGATCACCGGTGTGGATATCGTTAAAGAACAACTGCGCGTTGCAGCCGGTGAGCCGCTGGGTTACAAGCAGGAGGATATTCGCATCAAAGGGCATGCGGTTGAATGCAGGATCAATGCAGAAGACCCCGAAACCTTTATGCCCAGCCCGGGTCTGGTAGAGCAGTTCCATCCACCCGGTGGCCTTGGTGTTCGAGTGGATTCACATATCTACAATGGTTATCGCGTCCCACCATACTATGACTCCATGATCGGCAAGCTGATTGTGCACGGCAACTCCCGGGCGACGGCAGTAGCGCGAATGCGCGGTGCGCTGAGTGAAGCATTCATTGTTGGAATCAAAACCAACATACCATTGCTGGCTGCAATCATGGCGGATGAGAACTTTGCGCAGGGTGAAACCGATATACACTACCTCGAAAAGAAGCTTGGAATCTCTTAGCGGGCCAACCGCTGGTGAATGACGATTACCTGCTGCTAACGGTCAGTGGTCCGCGAGAACAGGCAGACCTCATCGAAGATCAGCTGATCGGGCTTGGTGCCTTGTCAGTGACATTTGCCGATGCCGAAGACGAACCTATCCACGAGCCCGCTCCCGGGACAACACCACTGTGGTCGCAACTTCAGATCACAGGTATGTTTGGTGCCGGGGCTGATCCTGAGCTACTCGCTCAGGCGTTACAAAATGCATCAGTCGTGATCGAAGGTAACCAGATCCGCTACAAAACGTTACAGGGGCGTGAGTGGGAGCGGGCCTGGATGGACGACTATGAACCGATTCCGGTGACTGAAAAGCTTTGGATTGTGCCCTCGTTCCATGAGCCGCCCGATCCGGCGGCCACCAATATTATTATTGATCCCGGCCTTGCATTCGGCTCCGGTACGCACGCCACAACCTGGCTGTGTCTGCAATGGCTGAGCGGGCAGAATCTGAATAATCGTACGGTGGTTGATTATGGTTGCGGTTCCGGAATACTGGCCGTCGGTGCGGCGTTGCTGGGTGCGGAAAGAGTCTACGCTTACGATATAGACCCACAGGCGTTGCTGGCTACCGGTGAGAATGCGCAACGCAATCATGTGGCGGATAAAATTATCGTGTGTCGATCAGATCGTGAGCTGCCTGCAAGCTGTGATTTTCTGGTTGCCAACATACTGCTGGCGCCATTGCTGGAGCTGCATAAGCGATTTGCAGATATGGTACCGGAGGAAGGGAGAATCGGACTATCCGGTGTGCTCAGCGAGCAGCTGGCATTGCTTGCCGGTACCTACTCAAAACATTTTCAGCATGAAGAAACCGACATTCGCGATCAGTGGGCACTTTACAGTGCGAAAAGATTAGACGAATTGGCAACTTAAGTTGCGATACTAGCAATGTTGGCCACAAAGGTTGTCTGCCGAACGCACCCGGGGGTAACGGTGTTCGCGTCAGGCGGAGAAGCCGGGCGTCAGGTAATGCATCGGTCAGGGTAACCGGTCATGCCCTCTTGCATTCGACGGGCCGTACAAAGAGCAAAGGTAAGGAGTCGCCAACGGCTCCCGGACAACTGATAAATCGCGAACTGATCCATGATCACACAATGCAGCCATTGCGGCACAAAATTCGAAATCAGCAGGGAGTTGGTGGAGTCGGATGATCCACGTGTCCGCTGCGGTGAGTGTTTGAACATATTCAATGCTCAGATCCAGCTGGTTGCTGAAGACCCGTTTGCCGAGCCTGCGGTACCGATGGTGACGCAAAAAGTCGAGGTCGCTCGCGAGCAGCTGCAGCCGGCGGTCACTCAGCGTCGGTCACCGGCGGTCGAACTGGAAAACTATATCACCGCAGACGACCTTGAAAATGCCACCACGCTGGCGCTGGACGGACACCGTCAGCAACCCGAATCCGGTACGTCCGCAGCAGGCATCAACGACGGTTTTTACTCTCCTGATCTGCAGATTAACCCGGCAGGTCCTGTTGGGGCAGACCGCCACCCGGGCGCGTCCTCCGAGTTTGAAAAAACCCTTGCGTTCGAACCCGGTGACGATGACTCCGGGCAGGCAGCCGAAGCGCCGGGCGCGCCGTTTGTCGACGCCGAAATAAAAGCACAGACAGCAGTCGATCTGTTAGACGAACCTATGGCACCTGAGCCGGAGTTTGCGGATATCGATCCACAGCAGGAGCTGCATCCTCCGGCGGAAACCGGCTTTGAACGCATCCGGCGGCCTGCTGCGGGCGGTACCCGCTCAGCCCTTGAAATCAGAAGGCATAAAAGTCGTCGTGGCGGTGAACTGCTCTCGAGCGAATCGTCGGCGCGTTCCAGTCAGTCGCAGCAGCGCTCCATGTTATTGCCGCTGGTGTGTATTGCCCTTGCACTGGCAGCTGCCTTGTACATGGCTCGTGACAGCATCGCCAGGCTCGATGTGCCGGAATCTGTGCTGACATCCTTTTGTGGCATCACCGGCTGTGAACTGCCGCCGAAGCAGGATCTCAGCCGGCTCGAACTGCTGCAGCACCGAATGAACATTCACTCTAAAAGAGAAGATGTGCTGGTTATCAATGTCGATGTTAAAAACAATGCGCCGTTTCATCAGCCATACCCGGTGCTTGCTGTGGTCATGTCGGACAAAGATGGCGGCGTAGTCGCTGAGCGAAAATTTCAACCGGCAGATTATCTCGATCCCTCACAGATCGAACAGACACTTCCGCCCGCCGAGCCTGTGCGTATCAGATTTGAAATAATGGATCCCGGTCCGGAGGCAGTATCGTCGGAGCTTGAGTTCGAATAAACCGGATCCGACGCGCTTGTCAGGCACGCAGTTGCGGTGCATCGTCGTGACCGGAAACAACATGTTGTGTTTCATGTGAGCGTCGCTCGCGACAGCGTAAAATTTCGACACGTGTCTATCAATTTCTCCTGATTCGTCACCTTTGCTCTGCTAGACTGTGCGGCCCGTTGAGGCAGGGTCTCACGGTCGTTCAGATAGCGAGAGCCGGATGCAATTAGGTAGTTTCAAATTTGAACAACCCGTAGTACTCGCACCCATGGCCGGTGTGACCGACCGTCCTTTCAGAGTGTTGTGCAAACGTCTGGGTGCCGACCTTGCCGTGTCTGAAATGGTCACTTCAAATTCCGCACTGTTTGCCTCCAAGAAAACTCAGACCCGCATGAATCACACAGGTGAGCCGTCACCGCGTATCGTTCAGATTGCCGGCGGTGATGTTGACATGATGGTAGAAGCGGCAGTACTCAATCGTGATCGAGGCGCGGATGTCATTGACATCAATATGGGTTGTCCTGCAAAAAAAGTATGTAATAAACTGGCAGGCTCGGCCTTGTTATCTGATGAACAATTGGTGCAGCGTATACTCAGCGCGGTGGTGGAAAGCGTTGACATACCCGTCACGCTTAAAATAAGAACAGGGCCGGATAGAAACAACAGGAATGGAATTACCATTGCACAAATCGCCGAGCAGAGCGGAATAGCAATGTTATCGGTACATGGTCGTACCAGAGCCGATAAATTTTTGGGGGAAGCAGAATATGAAACCATTGCACAAATCGTCAGACAGGTGTGTATACCTGTCCTTGCCAATGGCGATATCAATCAACCGGCTGATGCCAGGCGTGTGCTCGATATGACCGGTGCTGCAGGCATTATGATAGGGCGCGCAGCGCAGGGGAATCCATGGATATTCCGCGAAGTTAAACACTACCTGACAACCGGTAAAACACTGGCTGCGCCGACGGCCGCTGAAAAAGCCGACGTTCTTAAGTGGCATTTGAATAATCTATACGAGCTGTATGGCGAATTCAGTGGTGTTCGAATTGCGCGCAAGCACATCGCGTGGTACTGCAAGGGAAAGCCGCATGCGGCAGAATTCAGGCAACGGGTGTACAAACTCGAATCGGCCAATGAACAGCTGCAGCAGGTAGAGCAATTTTTTGCTGCCGATGAATCCGCTTTGAGTCTTGCATCGTGAGTGTCGTTGCTGTCACTCCTTTGCAGGAGCAGGTTGAAAGTGAACTTAAGAAATATTTTCGTACACTGAACGGTGAACAGCCGAATGAACTGCACGACCTGGTAGTCGGGCAGGTTGAAGAAGTGCTTTTTCGGGTCGTGTTAGAGCAATGCAATGGTAACCAGAGTCGCGCTGCAGGTTATCTTGGTATAAACCGTGGCACGCTGCGTAAAAAGTTATTGCAGTACAATCTTTGTTAACCCCTGAAGTGTGCTGATTGTGCATGGTGACAGGTTCCGCTCAATTCTGACGGCTGCACCAGCCCGTCTATACCGGGCAGTACACAATGACTGCACTATTGATTCTTTTTACCGGGTAGAAATCAAGTTCATAACACTATGACTACAACCATCAATCGTGCGCTTATCAGCGTTTCGGATAAAAGCGGTATTGTTGAATTTGCAAAGTCGCTACAGCAGCGCAATGTAGAAATTCTGTCAACCGGTGGCACCGCCCGTACGCTCGCCGAAAACAACATTGCTGTCACTGAAGTGTCAGAAGTGACTGGATTTCCTGAAATCATGGGCGGGCGTGTGAAAACGCTTCATCCCAAAATACATGGCGGCATTCTGGGTCGCCGTGATGTTGATTCAGCAGTAATGCAAGAGCATGGTATCGACGGCATCGATCTGGTGGTGGTTAACCTGTATCCGTTTCAGGAAACCATTGCTGAACCTGATTGCACGTTCAAAGATGCAATAGAAAACATTGATATCGGTGGGCCTGCCATGATCAGGGCGGCAGCAAAAAATCATCGTGATGTGCTGGTTGTGACCTCTGCCGATGATTATAAAGCGGTACTCGATGCACTGGCCGATGGCGTTGACTCCGCCTTCAGGGTAGCTCTGGCGCAAAAGGCATTTGCTCACACAGCAGGTTATGATGCTGCCATTGCCGGTTATCTGGGTGATGACTTCAGCGATAACCTTTCATTGAGTTTTAACAAAAAGCAAACCTTGCGTTACGGGGAAAACCCGCATCAGTCTGCCGCCTTTTATGTCGAAGGTGTTCAGCCGTTGCAGTCTATTGCCGCTGCTGAACAACATCAGGGCAAGGAGCTTTCGTTTAATAACATCGCCGATGCCGACGCTGCGCTGGAATGTGTCAAGCAATTCCGGGAGCCTGGCTGTGTGATCGTGAAGCATGCCAACCCGTGTGGTGTGGCCATATCTGCATCTGCACTCGACGCCTATGAGTTAGCCTATAAAACAGATCCGGTCTCTGCGTTCGGTGGAATCATTGCATTTAATGTTGCGCCTGATGTGGCAACCGCCCGCTCAATTATCGACAAGCAGTTTGCCGAAGTCATTCTCGCCCCGGAAGTGTCTAAAGATGTGCTTGCCGTGTTTAATGAAAAGCCGAATATCAGAGTGCTGAGTTATGGATCGTTGCAGTCTGCCGGCGTTACCGGCAAAGACTATCGACGAGTCAATGGCGGTCTGCTGGTGCAGGATGCCGACGTGAAAATGGTTGATGAAAGTGACCTGACCATTGCGACCAAATCGGCACCCGATAGTGACCAGCTGCGAGACTTATTGTTTGCCTGGAAAGTTGTTAAATTTGTTAAATCCAACGCGATTGTCTTTTGCCGCAACGGTGCAACTATCGGTGTGGGTGCAGGGCAAATGAGTCGAGTTTACTCCGCAAGAATTGCGTCTATAAAGGCGCAGGATGTGAATCTGGAGGTGGCAGGTTCAGTGATGGCTTCCGATGCGTTCTTTCCGTTCCGGGATACCGTTGATCAGGCGGCTGAACTGGGTGTTAAAGCGATTATTCAGCCCGGTGGTTCCATGCGTGATAACGAATCTATTCAGGCTGCAGATGAGCATGGTATTGCGATGGTATTCAGCGGCGTCCGGCACTTCAGGCATTAGAGCAGTATTACCTTCGTCCTGAAGAATGTCATTGTGGTATGTGCTAAATGCACAGTACCTGTCGACTAAATAGCTAAGGGCGCGATCAGTGTTGAAGTAAAACCGCGCCCAGTGCCTGCGTAACCGCTGCCCGGGTGGGCTCTGTGACCGGAATACCCAGTGTGTTTTCCAGTTGCTCACAGTGTCTTGCCATGCCGGCGCAACCCATCAATATAGTATCTGCCATGTCCTGCTCTACCAGTGTGCTTGCAATCGTCTCAATACGCGGATAGGCCGCGGCCTGCTCACTTTGTTCCACCGAAAGATTCAGTGGCCGCTCTGCTGCCAGACGGCTTTCAAGACCCAGCGCACGTATGTAGGGGAGATGGCGCGCAATAGACAGAGGGCTCAGGGCCACCACACCGACTCGTGCGCCTCGTTGCAGTGCAGAAAACAATCCGCTCTCCTGAATACCGAATACAGGTTTTGTGGTGGCTTCACGACACAACGCCAGTGCCGGATCGGAGTAGCAGGCAATCACAAAGGCATCGGCGTCCTCGCGGCTGGTTACTATGCGGTGAAGCGGTAGTACCACGCTTTCAGTATCAAGCTTTGACTCGATGCCAAATGGACCTTCTGCAAGCGTCAGGCATTCAATCTCTACACGATCAGGTAATTGCAAAGGTGCGAGGCATTCGCGCAGGCCTTCAGTCACCGCTTCATTTGAGTTGGGATTAATGACAAGAATTTTTTTCATAGGCTGACTGCTACAACAGTGTTGCACCGAAGTTGGTTGCCGGTGCCATTTCCGGGGCGCGAGGCGGCTGGAAGCCGGTCGGATCAAAAGGCTTGCGCGCAATGAAAGAACCTTCACCTGCACCGGCTTTAAGCTCGCCACCGTCGACGATCATTCTGCCCTGATTAATCACAGTGACGGGCCAGCCTTGAAGCGTCCATCCTTCGAATGGTGTGTAGTCCATATTGTCGTGCATACCTGCTGCGGTAACCTGTGTGGTTTTGTCCGGATCCCAGATGGCGATATCGGCGTCATAGCCAATCGCGATCGAACCTTTGCGATCTTCCATGCCAAAAATTCTCGCCGCATTGGTTGCAGTCAGTGCAACAAAAGTCCCCAGGCTGATGCGCCCTTTTTGTACGCCTTCAGAGAAAAGTAACGGTGCTCGCAGTTCTATCCCCGGCAGTCCATTGGCAATACGATTGAACGGCGGATTGTCGCCGGCGGACAGCTTGCCCGATTTATCGAAGCGGTACGGCGCATGATCCGACGAATACAGTTGCAGACTGCCTGCGTTTAGATGTCGCCACATATCAATTTGTGTCTGCGTATCACGTAGTGGCGGAGAGCAACAGAACTTGGCACCTTCCGCACCTTCGCGATCCAGATCCTGCGCGGTCAGGAACATGTATTGTGGACAGGTTTCACCCAAGATCATGCGACCATCCATACGTGCCTCGGCAACAGCACGAGCACCGGCATCAGTAGAGATATGCACAAACAGCAGCGGCGCTTCGACAAATGAAGCCAGCGCGATACCACGCCGGACCGCTTCGACTTCAGAGACTGCAGGGTGACTGACTGCATGGTATCGCGGGGCATCATAGCCGCGGTCGATTAATCGACCGACCATCCATTTGATCATGGCGTTGTTTTCGGCGTGTACCATCGTCAGCCCGCCGTTGTTGCGTGCCATTACCAGAATGTCGAGAAATTGCTCATCAGAAACAATCATCTTGTCGTAGGTCATAAAGACTTTGAACGAAGTAATACCCCGTGCAAAAGCTGCAGGCAGTTCTTCGTTGATCGCAACATCAGTCGGATCTGTAACAATCAAATGATAAGAGTAATCGAGTACCGATTTACTGGAAGCACGCTCGTCATAAACACGCACGACGTCTGCGATAGTCTGGCCGCGATGCTGGGCAGCAAAAGGCACTATGGTCGTGTTGCCACCGAACGCTGCCGACACACTGCCACTGAAGTAGTCATCGGAGGTCATGGCACCGGTGGCGGATTCCTGTGCAATATGACAGTGCGTTTCAATACCGCCGGGCAGCACGTACTTGCCGCGGGCATCAATGGTTTGTCTGGCATCACCCAGGTCAAACCCCAGTGCAGCTATCCTGCCGTCGCGAATACCGACATCTGCTTTAAAGGTTGCGCAGGTATTGACGACTGTACCGCCGCTGATCAGTGTGTCGAAGGTTGCCAAGTTTCAGTCTCCGTTCAGTGCCTGCAGGCGTCGCTCGAGCCGTTCCAGCAAAACACTTATTTCGTGGTTATCTTCTTTGCTCAATACCGGTCCGGGTGCGCGTGTGACGTTGCAGGCTATCGCGCCACGGCGACGCAGAATCTCTTTTCTGACAGCCAGACCGGCACCGGGCTGTTGTTCCAGTCGAATAACAGGCAGATACGCGTCAAACAGATCACGAGCATCGTTGTACGCTCCCGCGTTGCAAAGCCTGACCACGTTCACCAGCATCTCTGGAAAGGCGAAGCCGGTCATTGCGCCGTCGGCACCCCGGGCCATTTCTTCGGGCAGGAAAATCCCACCGTTACCGCATAAAATTGATACCCGGCGACCACCTGCTGCACGGATTCTGGTGAGCTTGTTCAGCCCCGGCCAGTCTTCGTGTTTAAGCATGACCAGTTGAGTGAAATCTTCAACCATTCGCACAAACAGATCCGCCGACAGTAACACCCCGGTGGAGAGAGGAAAATCCTGATAACAAACCGGTACATCGGCACCCAGTGCTTCAAAGCACCGCGCAAAATAGCCGTAGAGTTTTTCATCGGTACCCAGTCCGCCTGACGGGGCGATCATGACGCCGGCCGCACCGTGATCCATGGCGGCATGACTGAGGCTGGCAATATTTGCAATCCCTGCATTTGATACCCCGACCACTACCGGTACCCGATTGTCGACCCGCTTGAGCATATGCTGCATAAAAGCCAGCGACTCTTCTGTCGAGAGTTTGGGTGCCTCGCCCATCATGCCGAGAATGGTCATACCACTCACGCCTTTATCCAGATAATACTCAACCAGCCGATCGGCGCTGGCGTAGTCAATGTCACCTGATTCAGTAAAAGGGGTAGCCGCAATGATGTAAACGCCGGCGGCGCTTTCAGTAAGTGTCACGTTGCCTCTCTAGCTTGTTTTTGAACAAGGACCAACAGACTCGATGGTACCTTGACTGGTCCTCTCCCGGAATGCTTTCGTGCAGACGCTTTGGTGAAACAGGTTAACGTTATTCCGGTGGCACTGCGCCGGTACGTTCAGTGATCAGACCGTAGTGTTCAATACGGCGATGGCGTTTGAAATCAAAGATGGTTGATTTACCGAAGTTGCAGGCATCCAGATCGCAGGCATGAATAATCATCTCGTCCGCTTCAGTTTGTGTTTCGGCAACAATTTTACCGTTGGGGTCAATGATCAACGAACCACCGATCATCGGGTGATCGTCTTCCACCCCTGCCTTGGCAACAGCGACTACCCAGGTCGAGTTCTGATAAGCGCCGGACTGGCAGCTCAGCCGATGATGAAACAGTCTGTCCTGTGGTCCTTCATCTCCCTGTTGCGAGTTGACTGACGGGGTATTAAAGCCAAGCGTGACCATCTCAACCCCCTGTAGCCCCAGCATTCGATACGCCTCGGGCCAGCGGCGGTCATTACAAATCAACATGCCCATGATTCCGCCCAGATTGCGCCACACTCCAAAGCCCAGGTCTCCGGGCAGAAAATATCGTTTTTCCAGATGCTGGAAGGCGCGTTCTGTGTCGAATTCCGAATGCCCCGGCAGATGTATCTTGCGGTACTTGCCAACAATCTCTCCCTGACGATTAGTCAGGATAGAGGTGTTAAAATGCTGTCCATCCGGAGTGAGCTCGGCGTAGCCCAGGCTGATCGCCATGTTCAAGTCCCGCGCACGCTGAAAAAGCACAGCGGTGTCGCGTCCGGGCATTTCGCGCTCGAACCACTGATCGACTTCCGATTGCGCTTCCATGTACCAGCGCGGAAAGAACGTGGTCAGTGTCAGTTCGGGAAACACGGCAAAAGTTGCCCCGGCCTCATGTGCCTGTTCCAGTAACGCAATCATGCGGGCTACCACAGCGGCACGGCTGTCAGCCTTCTGGATAGAGCCCATCTGCAGTGCTGCGGTCACTATTTCACGCATAGATGCTCCTGTCGATCAGGTGTTGAAAGTCGTTTTTGTACCGTTGATAACATGGATGGCCGGCCATCACAAAACAGCGTTTTACAGGCCTGATCAAAGC
>JAHDHK010000087.1:0-5436 GCA_020631335.1 Chromatiales bacterium | reverse complement strand
GTGCAGGTGACAGATCATGCCATGTCGGCAGCATACAATAATTCGCACATACCTGCGGACAACGGGGTCAGCGGATAATCAGCCTTGACTATACCGCTCGCTGTTCAGATCACGCAGAAGGTTCCGGCTGATCGAATGCATGGCGGGTATCCAGTTACAACAGGGTCACTGAGACCCTGTTGATCTCGCGATGACAGGTTTGATGTTCGTGCTTGAGACGCTGGGCAATGGCAATATCAGCCGTCCCGGTCGGGTATCACCAGACCCTTCTCGCTGGCAGGGCGCGCCATGCATAACTCCCACCATCTCATTACCGCGGGTAGTTCGCTATAGCCAAAGTCTTCATCGGCCTTGTAAAACAGCTTTGCCGCTCTGATCCATGGCCAGATAGCGATATCGGCTATCGAATAATCGTCGCCTGCTAAAAATTGCCTGTCGCTCAAGTGATTTTCCAGCACGGCGAGTAGTCGGCGTGCTTCGTTGCGGTATCGCTCTTTCGGGCGCGGGTCTTCAATTTCACTGCCGGCAAAAACACTGAAGTAACCATACTGTCCGAACATCGGGCCGATACCGCCCATTTGAAACATCAGCCATTGCATTACTTCGGCTTTTGACGCTGCATCAGCCGGCATCAACTTTCCGGTCTTTTCGGCCAGATAAATTAAAATGGCACCGGACTCCCACAGCGCGAGTGGTTTGCCATCCGGCCCGTCCGGATCAATGATTGCGGGTATTTTATTGTTCGGGTTAAGTGCCAGGAATTCCGGTGTCGTGGTTTCGTTTAACTTAACCGTATGTGCTTCATAAGGTAAGCCGACTTCTTCAAGTGCGATTGAAACCTTGACCCCGTTGGGCGTAGGAAATGAATATAACTGAAGAATATCGGGGTGGGTCGCCGGCCACCGGCTGTTGATTAAGTGTTCAGTGACAAAGCTCATAGGTTACTCTTGATGTGTGCAAAAAGTTCAGCCGCCAATGTGCGTTAGTATGGGAGGCAACTTTGCTTATCAAGAGACCGCGCAACACCAATGTTGATATTGTCGTCCTAAGTACAGTTAAGATGTTCTCTGGTCATGTAACCGCCGCAGGGAAAAAGAACTCTCAAAATAGCGTTGTTATTCTGCGGCGCATGGTTACGCAAACACCACAACCTGTGCGGTCTGGTGTTTCATTGATTTTCTGCGAACACTAATCCCATCGAACTGATCAAAAACGAACAGGGCAGCGGTACAGTTCCGGCATAGCGTCGTGCTCAGTTGTCGCACTTACCGCTGAGGAATTCTGCCTTGATATTGGAGCGCCAGATTGCATCTTTGTCGTTACACTTCATCACGTAGCGACCATCCTGGAAGTCAATGGTGGTTAACAGTCGCGCGTAGCCCTGGCCGTCATCCTGAAAACCTTTGTCCGGTGGCAGCATCACTGCTATGTGCGCCGAGGTGCTGTCGCGGCCTCTTACCCCGCGTGAACCCACCCATGCCAGGTACACATTGTCCGAGGTGTATTGCGAAATCTCCGGCAACCCGATTTCGCGATTTCGACGGGAGAGGTCGCCGTAGTTCGGCACGAACTGGCGGTTGACTGTGTGGTAGCTCACCAGCGCATCGGCGGCTTCCTTGGTGATCATCATCGCCTCTGTGATTTTGGCCCGCTTAAGATACGCACCGTACTGTGGAATGGCGATGCTGGCCACGATACCGATGATTGCTATGACCACTGCAATTTCTACAAGCGTAAATCCCGATTGCTTTTTCAAAATTTTTGCACTTAATTATTGCTTCACAAGGGCTTCGGCTGATTGTTACTAAACTGTAGAGCCGCCCGAACTGTTCGTGTACCGGTCAATCTCCTATCAGCCTGGTACAGACAACAGGCGGTGGTATCAGCAATGTACAGAGACTCAGAGAACTGAGATACTTTGCCGCGTTCAGATAGCACCTATTAATCGCCCCCGGGTTTTGTGACTCACCGGTCTTTGTAACGGTTGGTCGCAAGCGTGGAGGAAACACCAGCTGGAGCAGGATGTGGCAGACAATCGTTTGATTTTACTGGGTACAAAAGGAGGTCCGCGTATTGGTAAAGGGACTTCGTGGCCTACGTCCAATCTGTTGGTGGTCGACGGTAAACCGTATCTGATCGATGCCGGACTCGGTGTGACGCGACAATGCTGTAATGCCGGCTTTCTGCCCTTTGAAATAGATCGTATATTCATAACCCACAATCACTCCGACCATAATCTTGAGCTTGGTGGTTTTATTCAAACCGGCTGGACATCGGGACCGATGTCCGATGTGCGCATCTATGGCGCACCCGGTGTGGCAAACCTGATGGAGCATTTTTTATTGAGCCAGTCGTTCGATATCAATATTCGTGTAGAAGACGAAGGGGCGACTGATGTTAGGAAAATTGTTACTTGGGAGGAAATACAGGAAGGCCCGGTCTACGAAGACGAACGGGTCAAAGTGTCCTGTTTGCGAGTGATTCATCCGCCGGTCTACCACTGCTATGCACTGAAGTTTGAAACCGCTGCAGGGACAGTGGTGTTCGGCGCTGACACCACTTACTTTCCTCCATTGGCGGAATTTGCCAAAGGGGCGGATGTCCTGGTTCACGAGGCGATGTTCGTCCCCGGTGCAAAAAAGATTTGCGAATACATGAAGCCGGTTAAGCCAAAGTTATGGGAGCACTTTGAGGCTTCGCACACTACCTGTGAAGATGTTGGAAAAATAGCTACACAGGCAGAAACCGCGCACCTTGTGCTCAATCATTACGTACCGGATATCGGTGACCGCGGTGCTACCGTCGAAGACTTTGAACAGGCGGTTTCAACCAACTTTGACGGTAAAATCACTGTCGGGCGTGATCTGATGGAAATACCCTTCGGATAACCACACGGTGACTGAATGTTGGCTTTGTCACCTGGTGTAACGGGCGATAGTAAACCGGTTGTTTTACTCAGCGATCTCAAACGGCGCAGTGTCTTTTACCTGCGTTTGTAGTCTGACCAGCTCTTGTTTGAGCTGGCTGACAAGCATTGCCGAACCGGGCGCGTGATAGAGGTTGTTCACTTCCAGCGGATCGTTCTCAAGATCAAACAGTTCCCATTCAACCGGTGAGGCAGGGCCTTGTGCGCCGGGCTGATCGAGTGGATCATTGTAGTAACAGATCAGCTTGTGATGCTTCGTTCTCACACCGAAGTGCGCCGGACAGGCGTGCGCGCCATCATTGTGCATCCAGTATCGGTAATACATTGATTCCGGCCAGTCTTCAGCCGGGTGCTGGTTGATCTGGCAGGCGAATGATCTTCCCTGAACATGCGCTGGTATATCAAGGCCGCAAAAGTCTAACAGGGTAGGGCCGAAGTCCACATTAACGACGATGTCATCGCAGGTGGTTGCGGGCTGTATAACATCCGGGTAACGGATGAGCAGTGGCATCGACAAAGACTCTTCATACATCAGTCGTTTGTCAAACCATCCGTGATCACCCAGGAAAAACCCCTGATCCGATGTGTAGATCACAATCGTGTTTTGTGACAGGCCGTTGTCATCCAGGTAGTCGAGCAAACGTCCGACATTGTCATCTAACGAGGCGACGACACGCAGATAGTCTTTGATGTAGCGCTGGTATCGCCAGTCGATTTCCTCCGCCCGGGTGAGTCCCTCGGGTACCTTTGATTTAAGATCCATTACCGGATCGAGGTCAAGCATATGCATCTTGACCGATTGAATGACGTCGGCGCGACCGGTAAGGTCATCGTGAAAAGTTTCAGGGTATGGTATCTCGACGTCATCGTACATCGAAAAGTGCCGGGCATCCGGTTCCCAGTGACGGTGTGCGGCTTTGTGATGACAGAACAGTGCAAATGGCTCGTCTGTGTTGCGCTGATCCAGCCAGTCGATACAGTCGTCGGTAATCAGATCGGTAACGTAGCCGCCGACTTCATCGATGCCTTTTTCAGAGTCAATAAACACCGGGTTATGATAATGCCCCTGGCCGGGCAGTACTCGCCATCGATCGAACATGCGTGGCTGCGCACTGGCACTATGGCCAAGGTGCCACTTGCCGAACAGTGCGGTCTGCCATCCGTTGTCGGCAAGTGAGTCGACAAAGGTCCACTGTGAATTGTCCAGCGGCGTGTCGAGTGTTGTCACACCATTGATGTGATTGTACGTACCGGTCAGGATGGCCGCACGGCTCGGGGCGCAGATCGAATTTGTGCAGAATGCCGAGTCCATCCGAACCCCTCCTGCGGCTATGCGATCAAGGTTGGGTGTTTGATTAATGCGTGACCCATAGGCAGAAACAGCATGTGCCGCGTGATCATCGCTCATGATAAACAGGATGTTCGGTCTGCCCGCCATGGTTTGTTACCTGCATTTGCTGACGCTGCAATCAGGGCAGCCGGGTAACGTCCATTGGAACACGATATCTATGTGTTTGGAAACGCTTTAAGCGACATAGCATACGGGGGCACTGCCGAAGTAGTCGGCGGAGGCGTATGTCCGGCGGAAGGGCTTAAGTACTGCTTAGCGTGTTGCGTGGGAACAATAGACAGGGTTGTTGCAATGCAACAGCGCATTCTTAGTTGAATGCTTGCCTGCCTGCTATACCATGCAGGATTAAACTATCGAAGAGCAGTTGTGGTTAGTTGCGTTTCAGTAGCGATTGCATAAAGCAGCGCATCAATCAGCGAGCTGTATTGTTTCCGGTAGTTGTGGCTGATTTGCCGGTATTCATCAAGTTGCCCGTCATTAAGTGGTGCCAATACAAACGCCATCGTGCGTATTGTGTCGTCTTCAAACAGAGCGCGCAGCATGCCGGCGTCTTGCTTAATGATTTCACCCTGCAGCAGTTCGAGCTGGTGCGCATTATCATCGACGTCGCTGTCAGTGCGTTCCCTGCAACCACTCAGTGACCACCCGGCATATTCTATTTCTATGGTGACATCAGCAATGTATCTTCCGGTGTCAGTATGGTGATAAATCTGTGTGGCATCTGCCAGCCTCAAGGGCGATGGTGTGTGCAGTTTCAGCGCCTGATTATCAATGGGCTGTTTGTCGAGTTGTTGTACCTGCTGACCGGTGTCGGAGTCGTACCACTGTGCCAGCGCAATGATTTCGGTTGTATCACTTTGCGCCTGAAAGTGACTCAACAGTGTGCGTCTGATATCAGTTGACGCCGGTAGTTGCTGCTGTGCTGTCGTCCCGCAACGTTGCGCATGCCGGTGTGCTGCTTCGCGTATATCTGCCGGAACCTGCTGGAGCATTGCACTCAGCCCGGTTTGCTCCAGTAAACGATCATGCGGCGTGTCTTGCGATGCAGCTGCGGTGATCCATCCGGTCAGGGTCAGGATAAACAGAAAAGCTTTCATGGCATGCGACCCGGAAGATGTACCAGCGGTATCGGCGGGCGGTGCTAACCCATTAGCAAGTG
>JAHDHK010000086.1 GCA_020631335.1 Chromatiales bacterium | reverse complement strand
AATTGTCGGCACAGATGGCGACTTTCGGATTGAAGAAATCAGTGATCAGCTGCGGAATCTTATTACCTCACGGTTCTCGTCGGCAGTGGGTGCTGCCGGTATACCGGTACTCGATATGGCGGCAAACTATGAGCAGCTCGGTGATGTTATCGGCCAGCGTATAGGGCCGGAGTTTGAAGAGTACGGTCTGGAGCTGACAAAACTTCTGGTTGAGAATGTCTCTGTACCGCCGGCGGTGGAAGAAGCGCTGGATAAGCGTACCAGTGCTGGTATGGTCGGAAACTTGGATAAATACATGACGTATCAGACCGGAGTGGCACTCGAGGCCGGTGCCAGCGCGCCCGGAGGGGCTGCCGGTGCTGGAATCGGGATGGGCGCCGGTCTGGCAATGGGACACCAGATGGCTAACACCATGGGGCAGCCTCAGTCCGGCAATGCTATAGAGTCTGCGTCGAATTCATCGGCGGGCGCTGCTGCTTTACCGCCGCCGTTACCCGCAGCGCGGCAGTATCATGTGGCCATAGATGGTCAGCCAGCTGGTCCTTTCGATATGGACGAATTAAAGCAGCAGCGTGCCAGTGGTAATCTCTCGGCTGATTCGCTGGTATGGTCTCCGGGCATGGATGACTGGGCTGAAGCGTCCGGTGTTGAAGAGCTCGCCGCATTGTTCGTGTCGATCGATCCTCCTCCATTGCCGGTTCGCTAATCGTTATTACCCGTGGCAGATACCCGGCATGAAGGTCAGACGGCAATCGACGACCTGTTTAAAATCACGGCGCCGCAGCAGGCGCCGAACGCCTCAGAGGAAACTCGCTTTCCGTGCGCAAACTGCGGAAGTGCGCTGACCTATGCTGTAGGCACCGATGAGCTGGAGTGCACGCATTGTGGAACCCGCAATGCCATTGCAATTTCAGAGGTGGTCATTGAAGAAATTGCTTTGCCCAGAGGGCTTGAGAAACTTGAGCAGACCCGCTCCAAAGGTAAAACAGAAACAATTCTGAAGTGCCCGAACTGTGCTGCACAGTTTGATCTAGACACACATCTGCACGCCAGTGATTGCCCTTTCTGCGGCACCACCGTGGTGACCAGCACCGGCGAAATACAAGAGTTTTCACCGCAGGCTTTACTGCCGTTTGCCATCACTCGCGATGAAGCACACCAGGCTTATGAAAAGTGGATAAAGCGGCTGTGGTTTGCCCCTTCAAAGCTTAAAAAACATGCGCGGGAAGAGTATGGTCTGAACGGAATATACATACCGTACTGGACCTACGACAGCGATACTAAAACTGCCTACAGTGGTCAGCGTGGCGATATCTATTACGTGCGCAGAAACGTTACGGTTATGGAGAATGGTCGCTATGTCCGACGGTCAAAGATGGTGCCGAAAGTTCGCTGGACCCCGGCCCATGGCAGCACTGATCGTCACTTTGATGACGTGTTGATTGGTGCCACCCGGACACTGCCACGTAAAATCACAGACTGGCTGGAACCCTGGGATCTGGAGAATCTTGTGCCTTATACCGAAGATTACCTCAGTGGATTTCAGAGCGAGGTGTATCAGGTAGCGCTCGATGAAGGATTCAGTCATGCCAAAAACATAATGAAGCAGATCATTCGTAATGATGTAAAGCGTTCGATCGGTGGTGATCAGCAAAGAATCCAGCGCGTACATACCCGCCACAGCGACACTACCTTCAAGCATGTGCTGTTGCCGTTGTGGACTGCAGCTTTCAGCTTTCGTGGTAAGACATATCGCTTTGTTGTGAATGGCCGCAACGGCAAAACCAGAGGCGAAAGACCGTACAGCGTAATCAAAATTGCACTGGCTGGAGTCTGTGCAGCAGCGGTCATTATTACCGGCGTGATCACCATGGACGCAGCTCAGGTCGGCAGCTATATCAGTGAAAGACCGATCTTCTACCCGAGTGACCCCTACCGCTTCTAGATGGCGACGGGTATTTGAAATCGTCATTGCCTGTCATTAGTTGCGTTGACGGGGTGGTAGCGCCCCGACCTAAAGTGGTGGTCATCCCCTTCGCAAAAAACGAAAATCCAGCGACGAATACGCCGACCAACCGCTGGCAGTACAAAAACCGTCAGTGAGAGGCATGTGCCGGTTCTGGTTAACCCCATCGATTCAGGTAGAATATCGCATATACGAAATGCACCTTTCTCCAGGAGTGATTTTGCAATGGCAGCCCCCGTCACCGTCGTAGAGCATCCATTAATTCAGCACAAATTGACCCTGATGCGCCGGACTGAGGCGTCCTCTTCTACCTTTCGTATGCTGCTGAAAGAAATCAGTCATCTGCTGGCATACGAAGTAACCCGTGACCTGCCACTGAAAGAAATTGAAATAGAAACACCACTCACCCGGATGAAAGCACCGGTACTGGCCGGTAAAAAGCTTTGTCTGGTGTCAATACTGCGTGCCGGCAATGGATTGCTCGAAGGCATACTCGAATTGATACCCTCAGCCAGGGTGGGGCACATCGGGCTGTACCGGGACCCTGATACGCTGGAAGCAGTAGAGTATTACTACAAGATGCCCTCCGATCTCGATCAGCGGCTGGTTATAGCGGTGGACCCGATGCTTGCTACGGCAAATTCATCGGTAGCGGCGATCAGCAGATTAAAACGCGGTGGTGCAAAAAATATCAGCTTCCTGTGTTTACTTGCAGCGCCAGAGGGAATTGAGACATTTCAGCGCGAGCATCCGGATGTGCCGATATACACCGCTGCCATTGATGAAAAACTGAATGATCACAGTTATATCGTTCCCGGGCTTGGCGATGCCGGGGATCGCATTTACGGCACCCGTTAATTTTTTTCAGTATGAACCGCGTTGTATGGCAAACATCGATCACCGTTAAGTCATAGCGCTGCAGCATGAATACTGAACCCACTGACCCGCCCGATCTGCCATCTGCTGCATTTGCCGCATTGGAGAGAGTCTATGGTGTCAGTGCGCTGACAAATATCAGCAACTCACATTGTTGTGTGGTCGGGCTGGGTGGCGTGGGATCCTGGGTGGCTGAAACCCTTGCCAGAAGTGCAGTCGGGTCAATCACACTGATTGACCACGACGACATTGCCGCCAGCAACATTAACCGGCAAGTGCATGCCAGTGTTGAGACAGTTAACCGTTCGAAAGTGCTGGTAATGGCGGAGCGTATAAGGGCAATCAACCCTGCATGTGAATGCACTGCCGTAGACGATATGCTGGTGCCAAACAACATAGAAAAATACATAGACCGCCGCTTTGATTATGTAATAGATGCGATTGACAGCGTCCGTTCAAAAGTCTCACTGATTAATTATTGCAAACGCAATTCGATTCCGGTTATCACCGTGGGCGGTGCCGGCGGACGCACCGATCCGACGCGGGTCGCCATCACGGATCTGAGTAAGACTAAAAATGATCCGCTTGCTGCCAGTGTCAGAAAAAGACTTCGCTCTCAATTCGGCTGGAGTAGAAATCCGGCGCGCCGGTTCGGCGTGGAATGCGTTTTCTCTGATCAGCAGCCGATGTTTCCGCAGGGCGATGGTACCGTTGCTCAAAGTAAACCGCGAAGCGCCGGTACGACACTCGATTGCAATACCGGTTACGGTTCTTTTATCGGTGTAACGGCTACTTACGGGCTGGTTGCCGCATCCCGTGTGTTGGAAAAACTGGCTAGCCGGCAGCCGGTATCGCACGATCAATAATAGCGTAATGATTTTCAGTATCGGTGGCAGCACCGTAGATACTGTGCTCAACGGCGATGCGGGTGCTTAAAAAATATTCTGCACTTGATGGGTATCCATAACGCACCAGCATTGCTGCCTGTAAAGCCCGGGCACACCTTGAAGCGAGTGCACGTGCAGATGCAGGTGAGAAAACACTGCTGGATATATCCCGTTTTAATTGTGAAAGAAAATGGTCGTAACGGCTGTCGCTTCCCCGCTCGCAATCAAGCTCGTTCAAATAGGCATCTGCGGCAGCAGGTGACTTTGCTATCGCGCGTAATACATCGAGACACTGAATATTGCCGCAACCCTCCCAGATAGAATTCAACGGTGACTCTCTGAAAAGTCGCGGCATGATCGACTCTTCGACGAAGCCGCTGCCTCCGTGACATTCAAGGCTTTCAGCCACCATGTCAGGCGTCCTTTTGCAAATCCAGAATTTACCCACGGGGGTTGCCAGCCGCATGAAATGCTTTTCGTGCTCTGCGTTTGCGGCGTTGCAGTTGATGTTGTCCAGGGCCCTGGCCAGTCGCATGGTATGCAGCATCGATGCCTCTGACTCAACCGCCAGATCAGCCAGTACGTTTTGCATGGCTTTATGTTCGGTAAGCTTCTGTCCAAAAGCGTCACGATGTGAGCAGTGATGAAGTGCCTGTGCTAGTGCCTGTCGCATCAAAGATGCCGACCCCAGCATACAATCAAAGCGTGTCATCGCTACCATTTCCAGGATGGTATTGATGCCTCGACCTTCTTCTCCGATCAGCCAGCTCCACGCGCCATTGAACTCTATCTCGCTCGATGCATTTGACCAGTTGCCTAGCTTGTCTTTGAGCCGTTGAATGAAAATGTGGTTCAACTCTCCGTCCGGAGTCCAGCGTGGCATCAGAAAGCAGCCAAGTCCTTTAGGCGTTTGTGCCAACACCAGAAACCCGTCACTCATCGGTGCGGAGCAAAACCACTTATGTCCTGTCAGGTAATAAGGTTTGCCTGCACCGGCAGCCCCGATTGGACGGGCAACAGACTGATTGGCGCGCACATCGGAGCCGCCCTGCTTTTCTGTCATTGCCATACCGATGGTCAGGCCATCTTTTTCATACCAGGGCCTGTTGCGCGGGTCATAGTGTTTTGACAGCACACCGGTGAGCCACGGTTGTGTGACATCTAGCTGGTGTTTCAGTGCAGGCACGGCAGAAAATGTCATGGTGGTCGGACAGGTCGTACCCGATTCAGCCTGGTTATGCATGTATACCAGAGCGCTGCGAGCAACATGTGCACCTTCACAAGGTTTATTCCAGGGCAGAGACGGCATGCCGGCTTCAACAGCATCACGCATCAGAGCGTGGTAAGCATCGTGATAATCAACTTGATTGATCCGGTGTCCGAATCGATCATGTGATCGCAACACCGGTTTAAAATTGTTCGCGTCGAAACCGGTATGTTGCAGATGGACGCCGGTTTTTCTGCCATACGCCAACAGTGATTCCCGGCTCCAGTGCGCGTCCATACGATCTACCGCGTGTTGCAATGCCAGATCACTGCTGAACAGGTTATAGTCAAATACCGGCGGCTGATTGACTACATCGTGAGTTTTCATCATCGTATTGCCTGCATTCCCAACCCCTTCAATATAGCGAATTCATCGAACTTTTGTTGCCTGGCAGCCGTATAGGCAATTCACCTTTCCAAGACTGACTATTTGTGTATTTGACTCCAGTTGAACAATATCTGCCGGATTGCCACGGTATTCGTGGTTGGGCCTCAGAACAACGCGGGCGGCCTTTGCTGGTATTTCTTCATGGCAACGGCTTTGCCAGTGGCATTTATCTGCCCATGCTGCGGCGTTTGTTCGAGCAGTTTGATCTGCTGATGCTGGATATTCCCGGTCATGGCCGAAGCGACAATATAAGCCCGTTCGTAGGCTGGAACGGCGCAGCGGAACTGGTTCATAGCGCCGCCCGTGCCAGTGGCCTGCTTGAAGGGCGTGCTGTCTATGGTGTCGGTCATAGCCTGGGGGGCGCACTGACGATACTGTCTGCGTATAAGCATCAGGCGGATTATCAGGGGTTGGTGCTATTGGATCCGATCATTTTTCCACCACATATGATGCTGTTAATGCGTGCCGTTCGCGTATTGGGATTAACAAGGCAGTTCCATCCACATATCAAAGCAACGCTTCGCAGACGACGCGACTGGGACAGCCGGGCGCAGTTGCTTGACTATTTAAAAAGCAAAGCAGTATTCAAAGCCTGGACCGCCGAAGCGTTGGAGAGTTTTGCCCGTTATGCCACTCGCGACAAAGATGATGGAATCACGCTTGCCTGCAAGCCGGAAACAGAAGCAGCGTTCTTTGCAACACTGCCCCGCGGTCTGTGGAAGTCGATTGAAGGTCTTAGCTGCCCGGTTACTTTGCTCATGGGCCAGACCAGCTATCCCTTTGCCAAACGTGCGGCTGTAATCGCAGAAAACAGGAATTCAAATATTACTCAACGGGTGGTTAAGGGCAGTCACTGCTTTATGCAGGAAGAACCGGCGCAGGCAGCGCAGCAGATAATCGACACCATACGGTTGAATCCCGGACCCGTATAAATCACGGGGCAGCCAGTAAGTGCGATGGTCGATATATACAACTCCCAGGTTCACCTGTGAGGTTAGCTGCACGTTTCGCCGTATGTCTGTTCGACGCCAAACCAAATCTGTCGTTACATACCGATCACCCCTCCGGGCACCTGGCAGGCCACGTTGCTCGAACGTGTGGTCGACCGGCCAAGCGATATATTCTCTGAACGTTGAATCCGTTTAAATCATGCAGGCTGACAGCTCGCATCGTTGTGTTAATTCATTGATACAAAATGGTTCATATGTGATTTACACCATTGCACTAGTTTGCAATCGCCGAAAAAACTTTTTAAATTGTAAGGAAGCCGAGAAGTAACGGCTTTGAACCGGAATCAGATAGTTTTATAGGCAGGCTAGGTGGGAGGGGATATGTCTCAACGGGCATCGCGAATCATAGAACTCGAGTCACCGCAGGTGAAGGTCAACAGTCACAGTGACCGCTGGGTTGAGTGGCTGGAACAACTCTGCCGCGAGTGCGGTGTCACCATAAACGGGTCCAGGCCTCAAGACCCGAAAGTACTCAACGACGGTTTGGCCAGGCGCGCATTTACTGAAGGCTCAATGGGCCTTGGCGAGGCATATATGGACGGTTGGTGGGAGTGTGAAGCGCTCGATGAGCTTGCCACCAGCGCACTGCGTGCCAACATCGATCAAAAAATCGAAAACAAGGTCCGGCTGCTTTTTGAAATAGCCAGAGTGCGGGTTTTCAACTTTCAGAAGAAATCGCGCGCCTTTCAGGTAGGTGAGCAGCACTACGACACCGGCAATGATTTATTTGAGCTTATGCTTGACCCGACGATGAGTTATTCATGCGGTTACTGGAAAGGTGCAGATACCCTACATGAAGCGCAGGTCAACAAACTCGATTTATTATGCAGAAAGCTGCAGCTCGAAAAAGGTATGACGCTGTTAGACATCGGTTCGGGGTGGGGTGGCCTGGCAGAGCATGCGGCGCGCCACTATGGTGCCGAAGTCACCGGCGTGACAGTCTCCAGGGAGCAGGCATCGCTTGCAACAGAACGCTGTCGTGGTTTACCTATCAAGTTTAAGTTGCAGGACTATCGTGATCTCGACGGGCAGTTTGATCGCATTGTGTCGGTAGGCATGTTTGAGCATGTCGGTGTTAAAAACTACGCGACTTACATGAAAAAATGCCATTCATTATTGCGTGAGAACGGTTTGTTCGCATTGCATACCATTGGCACTAACAGAACTCACGATGTGGTCGACCCGTGGATTAAAAAGTATATCTTCCCGAATGGAAAGCTACCGTCGCTGAGTCAGATATCCAGTGCTTATGAACCATGGTTTGTGCTGGAGGATTTACAGAACTTCGGCCCGGACTACGACCGGACATTAATGGAATGGCATCGGAATGTTGAAAATGGCTGGGAGAAATTAGCTTCCCGATATGATGAGCGCTTTTATCGCATGTGGGAATATTATTTGAAGGTGTGTGCTGCCTCTTTTCGTTCAAGACAGAACCAGCTGTGGCAATTGGTGTTGTCTAAACCAACCAAAAGTGTCCGCTATGATAGCCCGAGGTAGCCGGACTCTTTAAATACCTGCCCGATGTATTGGGCGGAGTCGCCTGTGTCAGCTTTAGCTAAAGGGCCGAATAAATACTCACGCGGCTTTTTGCCGGTCATGAGGTGTCGCAACGGAAGGTCCGTTGATGATTTCCACGTGAATCAACCCCGCTGTTAACGCCTGCTCAAAGTTGTTTTCTATGGCAAGTTTTGTTTTGGCGTCGGGCAGTGATTGTTCTGCGATAGCAACTGCGCAGTTACGACTTAATTCTTTGGCCTTATAAAGCGCGAGGTCTGCGAGCTTAATAGCGTCGTCCGGCGTAAGTGCATTTTTCCCGCAGGAAAATGGCAGTCTCACAATGCCTATTGAAGTCGTTACCTTAATACCGCCGGCACTGGTATTGATCGGTGTAGCGCCGACGCTGTTGAGCAGTAGTGAAGCGAAGCTGTTGACTTCGTTATAATCCAGCTCTTTGAGATAGATGAGAATCTCTTCACCACCCCATCTAACAATTGGAGTGCCGTCCGGAAGGCAGTTCTTAAGCCGGTTGGCCAGATCTACCAGCACTTCATCCCCGGCGGTGTGGCCGAAGTTATCATTAATTTGCTTAAAGTGGTCAATGTCCAGCAGCAGCATCGCGGCCCGATCAGTGACATGATTGCCTTTTGAGAGTTCTTTATCTACCAGTGAGTTAAAAAAGCGCCGGTTGAATAGACCTGTCAGCGGATCTTGTTTTGATTGCAGGCTGAGGATTTCATTGGCTGCCGTCAGTTGTCTTTCTCTGACAGCATCCTGATCCATAAGACTGTTATAGGCGTTGATTATTTCGGTGAGCTCGTCCTGCCCGCTACTTTGTACCCGTTGCCGGTTTATATTTTCTGCAGCCATTTTAATAGCACCATGCAGGGCCAGGAGGCGCGAGCTGACTATCATACGAAATCCGATAGCCGCGCTGATGATGGTTATTAAAAAAGCAAAAGTCAGTATGCCGGCGGTTGTCAGGATTTGTTTATTGACAGCGGCACGTACAGCACCATCGCTGAATTTCAAATAAAGCTCATAATCACCGAAGTCATCTACCGGAATGCTGGATTCGAATGGTGCATCCTGCTGGCCGGTACACCCGATTCGTGGCGGATGAGTGGCGATTTGCCGACTTGCGTCAGCGGTTCGAAATTCTACACAGACTACTGCCGGATCCACACCCAGCGGTGCTATTAGGTCACTGGCCAGCGTGCTGTAGGTGTAGGCTTCATGTATGTCCAGTGCGATCGACACACGGGCTGCAAGTCCGCCGACTCTGGCCGTGACTTCATCGGTCGTATCACGTATTAGAATTTGTGCGGCGATCAAACTGCCAATGATTACCAGCAGCAGATATATAGGGGCAAGCACGTACAGAAACTTTGCAAGAATAGTTTTCCGTTTCATTATTATTTTTCTTTGTTACAACACTTGAGTTACCACCGCGTCACTGTCTGCATCATTAGTGACACTTAAAAGCCTACTGAAAGATCTCTGCTTTACCTGTCTTGATGAGACTGTCCAGCAACTCGTGGTTGTCTATTTCAGCACGGAATACCTGGTAGCCCTTGTTGCGCTTGATCATATAAAAATCGACGTCAACATCGTTGCCGTTAACATCTCTGAAGTCTGCACACATCACGTAATATTTACCCATGCGCAGGATCATCGGGTGCGAAGCTGAGGGAAAGAGCTCCCGTACTTCTCCGGTTTCTGAGTCAAGAGTGTGATAGGCGCCATCAACCAGAGAGCGATAAATATGCTTTTGCAGGTCAGACTGGAGTCTGACTTTAGTTTCCTGCATTGCAGACTGGCTTGCTGAAACCGGTGCGCAGATAAACATAGCGAAAGCCACCATGGCGTAAAAAATCCGTCTTCTGTTAACCATGCGTATTTGCCGATCCGTCCGAGTATTGCGAGGTGTTTCGGCACAGTTGGCAGAATCTTGAAATTTTTTGACGTAACGCACACTACCGGACAACAGTGTTATCAGCGGTTGCTGTCCCGGGCCAACTGTTTTTGGCTCATTTTACAAACGACCGGTACTGAAATTCTGCAGTCCGGCACGCCAGGTGTTATTACTGACTACAAAAGCTTTTTGCGCATATCGTCAAGGTTGGCATGACGAATATCCTGTCCTTCGACAAGATAAATTACGTACTCACAGATATTGCAGCAGTGATCGGCGATGCGTTCGAGTGATCGTGCGCACCAGCTCATGTCGAGCGCATGACTGACTTGTCTGGGGTTTTCCATCATGTGGCTAATCAGAAGTCTGGAAAAAGTGGCGTATTCCTGATCGATCGCCTCATCTCTGGCGGCAGTTCTGAAGGCGGATTCAACGTCCATTCTGGTAAAGGCGTCCAGAGAATCCCGCAACATGGTTTTAACCAGGTCGCCCAGATGTCGCAGATCTTTGTAGTAGTGCGGCACATCTGCCTCACCGGATAACTTTACGCTGATCCGCCCGAGCTTCTCGGCTTCGTCACCGATTCGCTCCAGATCAGATATTGTTTTAATGATCGTCAGTACCAGCCGCAAGTCACTGGCTGCCGGCTGGCGTCGCGCCAGGATACGGGTGCAGTCCTCATCTATATCAAGCTCATACTGATTGGCACGGTGGTCATCTTCGCTTACCTGTGCACCCAGCTCTGTGTTCATTGTCAGTAAAGCTTCAAGACCGTTATGAACCATAGACTCAACCAGTCCGCCCATGTTCATTACTTTGTGCTTGACCTCATTTAACTCGACGTCAAACTGGTGAGCTGTATGACCTTCGTAGCTGAATTTTTTCATGTTTACATGTGCTCGTTTACATGTGGCGGTTTACAACTGCCGTGGTCTCGTACCGGTGAGCGCTTCTTGTGCTGGCGTGGGTCTTTAGCCGAATCGTCCGGTGATGTAGTTTTCTGTCAGTTCGTGTCTGGGATTGGTGAAGATATCGTCAGTTTTGCCTACTTCAACCAGTTTTCCCAAATGAAAATAAGCTGTTCGCTGAGAGACACGGGCGGCCTGCTGCATTGAATGAGTCACAATCGCAATGGAGTAGTTTTCCCGAAGCTCGTCAATTAACTCTTCTATTTTTGCTGTTGCAATCGGGTCCAGCGCTGAACACGGTTCGTCCATCAGAATTACTTCGGGACTGCAGGCGATTGTGCGGGCAATGCACAGACGTTGCTGCTGACCACCGGACAGCCCCGTACCTGGCTGATCGAGGCGGTCTTTCACTTCATCGAATATGCTGGCTTTCTTCAGGCTGGTGACCACGATGTCGTCAAGATCTGCCTTGTTACGGCTCAGCCCGTGCAGGCGTGGACCATAGGCAACGTTTTCATAAATGGACTTTGGAAACGGGTTTGGTTTTTGAAATACCATTCCGACGCGAGCGCGCAGCAGCACCGGGTCGGTTTTTTTGTCATAGATATCGTCACCATCGAGTGTGAGTTTTCCGGTGACTTTGCAAATGGGAATGGTGTCGTTCATGCGATTCAGGCAACGCAGCAAAGTGGATTTGCCGCAGCCGGAAGGGCCGATCATGGAAATAACTTCATTCTCACCGATGTCCAGATCAACACCGAAGATGGCTTGCTTGTCGGCGTAAAATACATCAACACCCGTGCATGACATTTTAGGATTGTCGACGCGGGTTTCGCCAACGGTGTCGCCAAGACTGGCGACGATCTCCTCAACCGTCTGCTCGTGGGGTTTATCCTGATCGATATTAATAGAGGCAATTTGATCAGTATCAGTGACAGTGTTATTCATGGCGTTACCATTTACGCTCAAATTTCTTCCGCAGGTACACGGCAAGTGCATTCATCATGACCAGAAACCCCAGTAGCACCATGATGGCGGCCGAAGTCTTTTCAACAAAACCCTTTTCGGGCAGATCCGCCCATTGGAAAATCTGGACAGGTAAAACCGTTGCCGGATCAGTGACAGCGGTCGGTACATCAACAATAAAGGCTACCATACCGATCATCAGCAACGGTGCTGTTTCTCCCAGCGCCTGTGCCATGCCGATTATTGTGCCGGTCAGGATGCCGGGCATCGCCAGTGGCAGCACGTGATGAAAAACTACTTGCAGTCTGGATGCTCCCAGTCCGAGTGCGGCATCTCTGATGGAAGGTGGCACAGACTTCAATGCAGCACGGCTTGAAATAATAATCGTTGGCAGAGTCATCAGTGACAACACCAACCCGCCAACGACCGGCGCGGAACGTGGCAGGTGAAAGAAATTGATAAACACAGCCAGTCCCAGCAGGCCGAATACAATCGAAGGCACCGCTGCGAGGTTATTAATGTTAACTTCGATCAGATCGGTCCATCGATTCTTCGGCGCAAATTCTTCCAGGTAGACAGCCGCCGCCACCGCGATCGGAAAAGACAGAATCAGCGTGACCATCAGTGTCAGTACACTGCCGAACAATGCACCTTTGATACCCGCCATTTCCGGTTCCCGGGAGTCGCCGCGTTCGAAAAAAGTTTTATTAAAGCGTTGAGCAATCTGATCGTTGCTTTCTAAAGTCTTCAGCCATTCAATCTGGTTGTCTTTAAAACGCCGTTTCTTCTCGGGCAGGCTGGCATCAATAGATCCCTTCAGGTAGGAGTTGACATCATCACCTACCGGCAACCATACACTGATGGTGTCTCCCACCAGCTCCGGGTCTTCAATCACCAGGCGTTGCAGCTCATACTGCCCCCCTTTACTGACCAGCTTATACAGCGCTTTTTTGTCGTTTCGTTTCTTGACGTCCGGAAACAACGTCAACAGTGAATTTTTTATCGTGCCGGAGTAGTTGGCTTTGCGCAGCTCTGCAATATCCGGCTGGTCATTCACGCCGAGTGTCTGCTGATCGAGGGTTACATCAAGCTTTATAAAAGTCTGGGTAAAGGCAGGTAAGCCACGGTATGTGATAGTGGTAATCAACATAGCGAGGAATGACAGGCTGGCGAGAATCGCGATCAAACCATACAGACGAAACCGCTTTTCACGCGCATAACGTCGTTTGATGCTGGCCTCAACAACCTGCGTGATGGTGCGCTCTTCGGTGCTCATTCGTACTGCTCCCGGTACTTTCTCACGGTTCTTAGCGCGATGATATTGAGGATAAGTGTGGTTACAAACAGCATCAGCCCCAGAGCAAAAGCGGCGAGCGTTTTGGCGCTGTCAAAAGCCTGATCACCCGTGAGCAGGGTGACAATCTGTACGGTCACTGTGGTCACCGCCTCCAGCGGATTGATCGTAAGGTTGGCTGCAAGTCCTGCTGCCATCACGACGATCATGGTTTCACCGATAGCGCGTGAAACTGCCAGCAATATACCGCCGACTATCCCCGGCAGAGCCGCCGGGATAACAACTTTTTTGATGGTCTCGGACTTAGTTGCTCCCAGTCCCAGTGAGCCGTCACGCATGGCCTGAGGAACAGCGGAGATCACATCGTCAGACAATGAGGACACAAAAGGAATAATCATAATGCCCATCACCAGACCGGCAGCAAGCGCACTCTCCGAGGCTACCGTGAGGCCGATAGACTCACCGATGTTTCTGATCCATGGTGCCATTGTCAGCGCGGCAAAAAAGCCGTAGACCACGGTTGGAATACCGGCCAGAATTTCCAGTAGCGGCTTTACCCAGGCGCGCACACGCGGTGAGGCATACTCCGCCAGATAAATTGCCGACATTAAACCGAAGGGCACTGCCACCAGCATCGCAATGGCAGAGATCAACAAGGTACCGGCAAATATAGGAATGGCACCGAAACTCCCGGAGCTGCCGACCTGATCTGCGCGAATCGCAGTTTGCGGACTCCAGTGCAAACCGAAGACAAATTCAGTGAAGGGTACTTTGCCGAAAAATCGCAGCGATTCGAACAAAACAGAAAATACAATACCCACCGTTGTCAGAATGGCAATACAGCTGCAGGCAATCAGAAACACCATGATCGATCGTTCGACAAATACGCGTGCGCGCTTATGCAGTGTGATCGAACGCAGGCCGAAAAAAAGCCCGGCAATGGCCGCCGCAATCGACAGAATTGCCCTGGCCCAGTGTGCCTTCGCCACGAGTGTATTGTAGTTGTCGGCGGCGGTGATTCGCACCGGGTCTGATGCAGAAGTAGAAATATTGCCAACCGCGAGGTTTTTGATGTCGTTGACCACCAGCGCCAGCTGATTTGCAGGCAACAGGCGTATTTCCTCGGGGAGTTGTTTGGTGACAAGGCTGGTCAGAATGCCCGATTCAAAAATTGACCATAAGGCGAGTAATGCCAGCGCCGGCACAGTTGTCCAGATTGCAGTCATATAGCCGTAGTATCTGGGCAGTGAATGCAGTGCACGCCGGTCACTGTTTTGTCTGGCCAGCGACAACGCGCGTGCACGACCGATAACATAGGCAGCGGCCGCAAGTATAAAAATCAAAAGTAGGAGCAGACTGATCGTCACAAAATAATCCTGCAAGAGAGCGTCTCGTCGGTTTGAGCGACAAGCGGTGCAGTAAGAAAGCGCATATGTCCAGCCAGTTGCAGTGACCGGTGCTGAATAAAACCTAAAACGCCTGTGTACCCCGTTATTTCGGGGCACACAGGCGTCTCATTGTCTCTCAATTTAAGCGGATCTCCAACCACGCTCCGCCTGAGTAAGTAACAAAAGCAGCGCTATTCGCTCTTGAGAGCATCCATGTTCTTTAACGCGGCCACATCGGCTGCGGTCTGCTGGCGTATATCTTCATTCAGCGGGATCATGCCTTTGTCCGCCAGGTAGCCTTCATCACCCCATGCACCCTCGCTGGTGAACTCTTCCAGGTATTCCGCGATCCCGGGGATAACTTCGACGTGCGCTTTTTTAACGTAAAAATACAAAGGTCTGGACACCGGGTAGCTGCCATCGGCAATTGACTCAAAGGTAGGTTCTACGTCGTTAATGTACGATGCCTGCACAATGTCGCTGTTCTGATCAAGAAAGCTGAAACCGAAGATGCCCAGTGCATTCGGGTTGGCTTCCAGCTTTTGGACGATCAGGTTGTCGTTCTCGCCAGCTTCGACATACAGACCATCTTCACGAATGGTATGGCACGAGGCCTTGTGTAAAGATTTATCTGACTTGCCGAGCGCCTTTACCCAGTCAAAAGAATTGCATCCGCCTTCCATCGCCAGTTCGGCAAAGGCATCCCGCGTACCTGATGTTGGCGGTGGGCCGAGTACTTCTATTTTGGCGTCCGGCAGGTCGGCATTGACTTGTGCCCAGGTGGTGTACGGGTTTTCGATGAAAGTCTCTGAACCATCAGGGTTTGGAACGTCTTTCGCCAGAGCGAGGTAGAGGTCTTTCAGGCTGATTTCGAATAGATCGGCGTCGACCGCGTTTGCCAGTGCGATGCCATCGTATCCAATCAGTACTTCAATAATCTCGGTGACACCGTTGTTTTGGCAGTTTTCGTACTCACTGGCTTTCATGCGTCGCGACGAATTGGTGATGTCAGGATGACTGACCCCCAGTCCATTGCAAAAAAGTTTCATGCCGCCACCGGAGCCGGTTGATTCAATTTTGGGGGTTTTGAAACCGGTGACCTGCCCGAAACGCTCTGCGACCACCGTGGCGAAAGGGTACACAGTCGATGAACCGACGATGCTGATTTGATCCCGTGCGGACTGGGCGTTCGCAGCAGCGGTGAAAACAATACCCGCTAGAGCGGCGTAGACACTGATTCGCATATTCAACAATTTATCCTCATACGTGAGATTACTATGATCGTTCCGCTTTATTACGTTTTGATGACAAAACCCGAAACAGGCCGGAAATTCGCCGGGATTTAGCGATTGGGACTGCCGGTTTTGCCGGGATATCTCATTACATCAATTTCCTACAGAGACATTGCGGCTCTTTCTGCCGTGTTGCCAACCCCTCGTTCGAGAATCACCTCAGCCGGAAAAATAATACTGAACCTCGTACCGACACCCGGTGTGCTGTCGATAGTCAGGCTGCCCTGGTGCCGTTTAACGATATGTTTAACAATAGAAAGCCCGAGCCCGGTACCCCCTGATTCACCGTCTACCCGATAGAAGCGTTCGGTAATATGATTAACATGTTGCGGGTCGATGCCGCGGCCATTGTCTTCGACACTCAGCACTGCGCCACCATCTGCGGTGCCTTCCCAGCACACTTTGATTTGCGTGCCCGCTTCATTGTGCTGAGCCGCGTTCTGGCACAAATTGGTACAGACGCTTTTGATTTCGGTTTCACTGCCAATGAGCCAGATGCCGGAGTCAACATCGAGCAGAAAGTTCGTTTCGGGTGTAGACAGTTCGGCAACCGTGCCGTCCAGCAGGTTGGCCACGTTCAGTTCAGTCAGCTGGCTTTGTTCAAGCTCCTGGTTTTCCAGTCGTGACAGCGTCAGCAGGTCGGTCACGATATCGGTCATGCGCCTGGCATGCGTCTCTGCCATTCGGATCTGACGCTGTGTATGTTCCGGCAACGACTTGTCGTCACCTAGCATTTCGAGGTAACCGCTGACCACTGTCAACGGGGTTTTCAACTCATGCGACGCATTGGCCACGAAAGCCTGCCTGGTTTCACGCAATTGCACACGCTGACTGATGTCGCGGGCGGTAAACAGGTAAAGATTCTCTGCGTAACTCACGCGTCGGATCGACAAGGTGATGCGATTGTTGACCGGTGATTTTATTTCCAGCTCTTCCGCGTCACCGCTGTTAATCCGGATGTAATCCTGAAACATCGGATTGCGCACCAGGTTGTCAATTCGCTGCCCGGCATCACGGGTTCCGCGAATGCCCAGGTATCGCTGAGCAGCGTCATTGGCCCAGACTATTTCATGGTTTCTGTCGGTGACAACTGTTCCGTCGGGCAGGGCGGATGCAGAGCGGTTGTACCAGCCGACAATTTTTTTAAGGCGTTGTTTTCTCGCTTTGTCGCTTTGCTTGCGTCGGAAAATCAATTGTTCTATGTGCCCGATCACCCCGAAAGTGTCCGGCGCGCTGCCTCGTTTAGCACCCTTTTGCAGCCAGCGATCCACCTGCCTGGCCTGAAACAGTATCCAGGCGCTGTAGCCGATGAAGGTTGCTGCCAGGCCGAGCCAGATGTGACCGATTATCCACCCTGCTACCAGGCCGGACACAGCAATCAACGTAAAGCGGATTTTTTCCTGAGACCAGTGAGAATTGACTGCCATAGGCTGCCTTGAAAAGCGTTAGTAGCCCCGGGGAGCTTTACTTGGTGCGCGCATTATAAGCACTGTATCGGGCTGCATCAGAATTTTAGAACGCTTTTTATTACCCCGGCGCGCTACGCCGGTGCCAGCCGATAGCCGGCACCGCGTACGGTTTCGACGATATGGTCCATGTCGAACTCCCGGAGTGCCTTGCGCAGCCTCAGAATATGCACATCGACAGTACGCTCTTCCACATAATGATTGAGGCCCCAGATATGATCCAGCAGCTGTGCCCGGGTATACACCCGGTTGGGGTGGCCTATCAGAAAGCTAAGTAGCTTAAACTCGGTCTGGCCGAGGTTGACAGTGTTGTCGTCAATCGATACCCGGCGCGCAGCGGTATCGACCTTGAGGCGGTCGTGGGTCAGTACTTCGGAGAGGCTGCCGGCGCGTCTCAGCATAGCGTTCACACGCGCGATCAGCTCTCGTGTTGAAAATGGCTTACCGATATAGTCATCGGCACCGGCCTCCAGCCCGGTAATCGTGTCGTCTTCCGTACCGCGCGCAGTCAGCATAATGACCGGGATTTCCCGTGTTCTCTCTTGTCTGCGCCATTGTTTTATCAGATCGACGCCCGACACCTGCGGCATCATCCAGTCGACGATTGCCAGATCAGGGATGCCGTTGTCGATGGCCGCATTAGCGGCCTGCGCATTGCGCGCGGCAGTCACGGTGAACCCTTTGATTTGCAGGGCATCCATTAATAGTTCTCGAATGCCGGCCTCATCCTCGACGATGAGAATGTGCGCAGTCATGGTGTGTTTACTCCGGTCATACACCGAGTTTGATCAGTTAAAGTGACATAAGTATTAAAATATTCTACAACTGTTGCGACGTTTACGGCTTTCCGGTGCGCCAGCTACTTGAAAGCTGCCCGCCAAACCCTGACAATGGAGGATTGGTTGACGGTGCTTTGCATCGGCCCTCTCGCGACGATAAGCCGTGAACCCCGTCAGGCCCGGAAGGGAGCAGCGGCAGCGGTGGACTCGGGTGCCGGGATGTGGCTGGTGTAAAGTGCCACCATCTACCCGCGCTTTCTGCAGCATGGCAGCCCTGCCGACCGCTGCATCGAACTCAACAGGATGGCCTGATCATAGACACGATTTATTGTCTGCTGCAACTGACTGACCTGCAGACAGGCGGTATTGGTAGATGAGTTACGAAGCACTGGCCAGGCGCTGGCGACCCAGAAAGTTCGAAGACATGCTCGGTCAGGAGCACGTGTTGCGTGCACTGACTAATGCGCTTGACCACGATCGACTGCATCACGCCTATCTCTTCACCGGTACGCGCGGAGTTGGAAAAACGACCGTCGCGCGCATTTTTGCGAAAAGTCTCAACTGTGAAAAGGGGGTCAGCTCCACGCCCTGCGGGGAATGCTCCGCCTGCGTTCAGGTCGACGAAGGGCGCTTCCTCGATCTGATTGAAGTTGACGCCGCCTCACGCACCGGGGTAGACGACACCCGCGAATTGATGGACAACGTTGCCTACGCGCCCGGCAGCGGCCGATACAAGGTCTACCTCATTGACGAGGTACACATGTTTTCCAAAAGCAGTTTCAACGCGCTGCTGAAAACCCTTGAAGAGCCACCGTCCCATGTGAAATTCCTGCTGGCCACCACTGATCCGCAAAAGCTGCCCGTGACGGTGCTGTCGCGCTGCCTGCAATTCAATCTCAAACAGATGCCCGAGCCACTGCTGCGCCCGTATCTGGGTAAGCTGCTCGACAACGAAAAAGTCACCTATGATGAGGGGGCAGTGGCTCATATTGCGCAGGCCGCCGATGGCAGCGTACGTGATGCACTCAGTCTGCTTGATCAGGCCATTGCCTACGGACAGGGCAGTGTAGAGTCGACTCAGGTAGAGGCGATGTTAGGGCGCTTTTCACCATCACGTCTGTATGACTTGCTCGAAGCGCTGGCGGCGGGACGTGGTGATCAGATTTTCGAACAGGTGGAAACGCTAGCCGAATATGTGCCCGACTACAGTTTTGTGCTTGGTGAATTATTAACCCTGCTGCACCAGATCGCGCTACTGCAAACGATCGACAATGTCAGTCTCGGCGAAATACACGATCTCGAACGAGTCAAGGCACTTGCGGACGGCATAGAGCCGGCAGACGTGCAGCTTTGGTATCAGATAGGGCTGCTCGGACGTCGCGACCTGCCGTTTGCGCCGAACCAGCGACAGGCACTTGAAATGACCCTGATCCGCATGCTGGCTTTTAAACCAGTCGATGCTCGCACACCCTCGGCGCCGCCTGCAGGTGCTGTAGCACCGGTTGCAGCTACGCCCCCCCCGGCGCCCACTCCGCCGCAAGCGCAAAACTCATCACCTGCACCCGTTCCTGCTGAGGTAGTCGGGGCCACAGCT
>JAHDHK010000085.1:5577-19666 GCA_020631335.1 Chromatiales bacterium | reverse complement strand
TAATTGATCAATATGATTGAAACTGAGCGACTCCAACTTAGATCACTAAGAACAACTGATTTCGAAGCACTATATGCGCTATTTTCAGATCCGGAAGTAATGAAATTCAGTATTGGTGGAACTAAAACACCCGATGAAGTCAGAACATGGCTTCTGGAGGAAATTAGGAACAGTAAAAATGGAAGTGGTATTGGGATACTCGCGGTCAAACTCCGATCGTCTGCTACGGTTATCGGATACTGCGGCTTAACCCGGTTTTCCAGCTTAGATGGCGTTAAAGAAATAGAGATTGGCTATCGGTTAGTACGTCAGTATTGGGGCTATGGATATGCAACGGAAGCCGCTAGCGCTGTGCGGGACTTTGCATTCACCACACTACAGCTCGACAGGCTGATTGCACTGATTGAACTAATAAACGTAAGATCAATTGCTGTTGCTCAAAAAATTGGAATGTCTTACGAAAAAGAGGTTCTGCTAATAGACTATGATCATCCTGATCACCTGTATTCGATGAGACGCACAGATTTGCGTTTACAGGAAAAATAATAACTAATTCGTCTCCCTGATTTTTCGCTAAGTGTATTGCGGAGTCATTGGTTATTGAACACCATTGACGTGATTTTGCGGAACAATATGGTAGGACACCCACTTCAGAAAAAGCCAGTTAATTGTAAATTGGTTCTTACGGGCACAAAATTATTCGCATGGTAGAATGACTTTACGAATGGTATCTATTCGTGAAATAGTAGATTGCACTGGTGAATTTATGCCAAATAGAACTATCGTAATTCCATTATGTATTATCGCAGCGCTTGCATTTGCTTTGCCCATAATACCCTCTATTTATATGCAATCAGGCTCACCGCAACAAAACGAGGTAGATCCATCAGCATTGAGGATATGGACTTATGCAGGTAGCATCGCCTATATTCTATTGGTACTTTTCTTATTGTTTGCACTTCCTCTATGGGTTTGGTTCAGACCGAAACGTAGACTGACTTCAATTGTTACTGCGTGTGTAGGATTCACTTTTGGTTACCTTGTGTATAGCTACACCTTAGAGCCAGAGATTTCAAAGAGTCATGGCAGCGTGGGGTCCGGACTTTTATTTTACTTTCCCCCGCTTTATTTTTTCGTGCAATTGGTTTTATATAATGTCGATAAGCTTGTCCAACGTGTAAAAACTAAGTTATTACCAGAATAACAAAGCACAATACAACCAACAGAGAACCTCCTTCGAATTAGCTGATACTTAAACCGGCGAATAGGGTAATAATTGAACAGTTGCCGTGACCGTAAGGCTCTTAAGACAAGCTTTAAACAGGAAACGATATTCTTCACTGTGAGTTTTCATAAGCCAGACTCCATGAAAATCATCCTATCCAGGCATGGCGAGCCCAGTGGGATTTCCGGCGATCCAATTAGCGCAGATCATTTCGGTGCGTGGATTGCCAACTACGATTTAGCATCAATATAGTCGGATTCGCATCCTGACAAAAAAGCTCTGGCGATCATTTCTGAATGCAACTTATTCATATCCAGTGACCTCAGGCGCTCCAGAGACTCTGTTGATCGGCTTGTATCGGACCAGCCCGTTATCGAAAACGCATTATTCAGAGAAGCGGAGCTGCCTTCCGGCAATCTAAAATCCTTCAAGTTAAAACCATCAATATGGGCAGCCCTATTTCGAGCACTTTGGTATCTGGGTTACTCCGGGAAATCTGAATCCAGAGCGATGGTAGAAGTCAGAGCAGAAAAGGCCACCAGCGAACTAATTAAGCAGGCAGAACAACATCAGGATATCGTGCTGGTAGGGCACGGAATTTTTAACAGGTTTCTGGCGACTGAACTCCTGCGAAAAGGCTTTTCGGGCTCTAAAACACCCGGCTCAACATACTGGAGCACCAGTGTTTATGAGCGATAATACATAATCGCATAGCCAGAAGCAGTTAAGCTGCCCGCCGCTGGATTGAGTTCTCTGCTCCTGACAGGGCAGTTCAATTAGTGCTGTTAACAACTGTTGTTTCAATGAATGCCGCTTCCATGGCTGGAGACACAAGCGCTGCGGGCATCAATTCTACAAGCCATTCACCGGCCAGGAGGACGACAGCATCATTCAATCGAAATCACCTCTATCGAATGACACTACTACACCAAACCATTAGCAGCTCTCATCGCGCAGGATCTCGTACTCGTATTCCTCAACCCAGCTTCCGTTCTTTTTGAATCCTTTCGGATTGATTCCTGTTTTTTTCATCCCCGCGCGGGTAAGCACTTTTGCGCTTGCTTCATTCCAGGTGGCGTGTGCTGCGGTAATACGAAGCGCACCAAGCTTTGAAAAACCAAACTCGATAACGGCAACGGTGGCTTCTGACGCGTATCCGCGTTTCTGAACCGAAGGATGCGTCCAATATCCTAATGACCATTCGTGCTTACCATCTGTCTGTCGTATCGCTATTCGACCGATGAACTCATGATCATTCCTGGATTCGACCGTCCATGTATATTCAGTACCGTCGGCCCATGCGGCGTGGCTTCGCTGAAGAGGTTCATGAAGTTCCTTCATACTCAACGGAGGATCCCATACCATGCCATCGTTGAAACCCTGGTGACGGGTAGCGGACCAGATTTCCGGAAAATCTGCTTGCGTTGGATAACGTAGCCGGCAACGGTCTGTAATAATTTGTTCATCAGGCCCAATTTTCATACCCTGCACCATAGCTTAATAGGTGCATAGAACCAACCGGGGGCACCAATCAGGACACCCGGAAGACTCGCCCTGCACTTGATTCGATATCAAAGAATTCGCATCGTTTTATAGAGTAATTTTTTATGCAGTAACAACGTAGTAAACCATTCCAAAACCCGGCTAAGCGTAAACCATACCTGTGAAACACCGTATGTCCACGCGGGAAAAACTGTGAGCCTGCCAATTGCAGCGCGATGCCAGTTCCCTAAAGACCAGGTTACCGGTTGTTTTACCATTTCACCTGTATGGTTTCTCTATTGCGAGGGTTGTGTAGCGAGTTATCTGCCAGTACACAATTGCGGGCAAAGTGATCATGCATTCCGCCATGCAGCGGAGTCATCAACCTGCCCACTAACCTTTGGAGGGGCGGGTAGCCTCCACCAGTTCTATTAACAGGCTACGCAGTTGCTCGGTATTTTCACCGCCAATCACATCGGTGCAGCTTTTTTCTATTTGTTTTATCTGACGAGCGGCCATCGTTCTTCTACGTTGCCCTTTACGTGTGATAGTGACTATTTTGTCGCGACTATTGCCGGGTGAAAACTCAACTTTAATCAGCCCATGGTCTACCAGTCGGGCTACTGCCTGTTGCGCCGCCTGCCGGGTAAACCCGAGTTCACGATGGATATCCGCCAGCTTCATGGTGCGACCGCGCAGCTGTGCAAAGACACGCAGATCCGATGTGCGGATGTCGGCGAACTCGGTGCCTGCAATCGACTCTTCCATTTGTGCATTCCAACGCGCAATCAGCGTCATCATCATTCCTTTGATATTTGTCTCGAGGAATTCATCATCTTTTTTATCAATCATGGTTGACAAAACCCGCCGGATCTATAAATATCAATCTTGGTTGACAATTATAGAGAGTTTATTGTGGACAGACGTGCATTTTTGAAAACCGCCGGTGCAGGCACACTGCTGGCAACCAGCGGCATGGTGTGGACACAGAACTCAGCGCGTGCTCTTCCTCTCCTGCCCATGACTGATCTCACTGGCGGTATAGACGCTCGCGTGCCACTGGCGCTGAAAAACGCTATCCACGATTTTGGCAATGGCGCCGGCAGCGAGACATTCGGCATTAACCACAATTATCTCGGACCGGTGTTGCGAGTGAAACAGGGGCAGACACTGCCATTTGATGTGAGTAACACCATAGACGATGTCACCACGCTGCACTGGCACGGCCTGCACATACCCGGCGATGTGGACGGCGGACCACATCAGGAAATCGAGCCCGGTCATACCTGGTCACCGGACCTGCCGATTGTTCAAAACGCATCGATGAACTGGTTCCACTCGCATATGCATGGCAAGACATCGCATCAGACTTACAAAGGACTGGCGGGCATTATGCTGATTGAGGATGACGCGAGCCTGTCTGCGGACTTACCTAAAACCTATGGTGTTGATGATTTTACGCTGATACTGCAGGACAAGACTTTCGACGCTGCAGGCCGGATGAGCTATGTGGTGAATGCAGAACTTTTTGAAGAAGGTTTTATTGGCGACACACTGGTCGTTAACGGTGCGATTGCACCGGTGATGCAGAGCGTACCGACGGGTCTGGTTCGCTTGCGTATTCTCAACGCCTGCAATGCCCGCTTTCTTTCACTTTCAATGGCCACGGGACCGGTCACTGTGATCGCCTCGGATGGAGGATTTCTTTCATCCTCAGTCGAGACAGATACTCTGTTTATGTCTCCCGGCGAACGCTATGAAATTCTCGTTGATATGAATCAGGCAGACGCCAACAGCCTGATAGTCGACTTCGGCGCGCCGGAAGGTGTACTCGGCTTCCTTACCGGGCTTGTACGCCCCGACACTGGCAGAAAAACAGCACTCACACTCAGCCGCAATGCTCAGCAAAAAGGTTTTAGCGGTTCAATGCCAAACGCACTGGCCACCATGGCACCGCCGGACCGCTCACAGGCAACACGTACACGATCGTTTAAATTAACCATGGACGGAGGTGGCGAACAGTTCGCGGCCCTGGCTGCCTCGTGGGGCAACGTCTGCGGTAATGTCAATATGGGCGGACTGAGCGGAATGGGGATTAACGGTCAACCCATGAACATGGATCGCATCGATGAGCAGGTCAGAAAAGGTGACACGGAAATCTGGCGGATCAGTGTCGATGACGAACTGCATCCTTTTCACATACACGGTTGTTCGTTTCGAATACTTTCACAGGAAGACGCACCCCCACCGGCCTATGCCCAAGGCTGGAAAGACATGGTGCATGTGCAGGGAGGATGGTCGGAAGTCATGATGCGATTTGACTACGAGGCCCCCGAAGAAACGCCTTATATGTATCACTGCCATATTCTTGAGCATGAAGACTGCGGCATGATGGGGCAATTCACTGTAACGTAGGGCTTCGTAAACGGGCAAACCCGATGGTGATAAACCACGGAGCTCCAGGCTGACAATCTGGCTGGCTGTGGCACGTAACGTTTTTTCAACACTCTTTTATTGAAAACCATTCAAATCAATAGCCCGTGTTATAGCACCATGCCATTTGACTACCGGGCCTGCGTGTCTGTAGGCTTTGCAGTCAATGACACTTGATGGCTTCAGCGACTCGTATTATGGAATTCAGTATCGCGCTTCGAATATTAGGCAGCCTCCTGATAATAGCGGGTGTTGTACTGGCATATAACCCTGAAATCGTCAGCAACAGCCCCGTCCCTGAAGACACATTTGCAGCCATAGAAAGAAGAATCTGGTGGGGGCTACTGATCGGTGCCGGTATATTAATCATCTTTCACCAACAGCTACTGCCCTGGCAGATGACGCTGGCCGCCGGTGTGTCGGCTATTCTTTTCGGCTTGTTGATAGCAAGGTTGATTGGTATCGCAATTGACGGCTCTGTCCTCAGGCAATGGATAAACGTTGGCATTGAGGTTGTCATTATGGCACCGTTTTTATGGTGGTATTTCAAGCTGCGAGCGTAGCAACAGGCCCGCCTGCTTCAAACGCACAACAACGTTGGTACACCCCTTGTGTGCAGTAACAGATAACACTGCCCCCCGTAGATTGGTATAAGCGACTAACCCGACCCTCAGCCAGCCGAAAAATCCAGGTGTGGTATTCGAACAGCTGCCAGTTGATCCGTATCCCAGTCGATCCCCAGACCAGGGTTTTCACCCGGAAACGCACGACCATTTTCCATACGCATGGGTGTGGCAGTCAGGTTATCCAGCTGTGGAATGTACTCAAGCCACGGTGCATTGGGGATAGCACAGACCAGACTGACATGCAGCTCCATTAGAAAATGCGGACACACTGATACGTTGTGTGCTTCGGCCATGTGTGCGACCTTCATCCACGGTGTGATACCTCCGATTCGCGCGACATCTACCTGTACAATACTGGCAGCACCAGCCACCAGATAATCTTTAAACTGGCTTATTGAATACATGCTTTCACCTACCGCCACCGGCACAGAGGTACCGGCCGCCAGGGTTGCGTGTGACGCTACATCATCGGCGGGCATGGGCTCTTCAAACCATGCAATATCGAGTGCCTCAAGCACAGTTGCTCTGCGTATCGCTTCGGACAACGTAAAAGACTGATTGGCATCCACCATAATTTCATAAGCCGGGCCGACAGCCTCGCGCACCGCCTGCAGGCGTTCACGATCTTCACTTAAGTGAGGACGACCTATTTTAACCTTGCTACCGGAAAACCCTTTTGCTTTTGCATCAATGGCATCAGCAACCAGATCTTCCGTTGAAATATGCAGCCATCCGCCTTCAGTGGTATACATTGGCACGCTTGCTTTCGCACCACCCAGCATCCGCCAAAGCGGCAAGCCTGCCCGCTTGCAACGTAAGTCCCACAACGCTGTGTCGATGGCCGCCAGTGCCAGCGAGGTGATCGCGCCGACGCTGGTCGCATGCGTAGAGAATAAAAGCGTTCGCCAGATGCGCTCGATTTCTTCCGCTTCACAACCGATAAGTTGTGGCACCAGCGTTTCGCGTAGCAGCGACATAATGGCCGGCCCGCCCTGCCCGATGGTATAGGAGTAACCAAGGCCCACAGCACCATCAGTGTCGGTAATCTTTACAAACGGAGTTTCCTGGCTGTCGAAACTTTGAATAGCGTCGGTTCGTTTCACCTTCGGCTGAAGGTCTGCCATGAAGATATCTACAGTTGCTATTTTTGCCATTGTATTTCCAGGTTAAACACTGCAGCACTAATACAGCTGTGAAGTTTCAGGCAATCGATAAAAGGTGCAGCTGCAGGCAACATCCATTCAGTTGCCGGTGCTGTGTTCCAGTGTGCAAATTATACTCAGCATCGTTCGGTTCACCGGGGTGGGAATCGAATGCTTCTCGCCAAGATCAATCACAACAGGAGCAAACATTTCAATTTCGGTTTTACGACCGGCTTCTATATCCTGCAACATAGAGGTTTTACCGTCTTCGGCGATGATATCAAGTGTTTTATAGAAGCTTGTCGCGTCGTCGTCGCACAGATCAACCTGTTCGGCTTGCGCAACGGCAATTACTTCACGCATCAACGCCTCTTTAAGCCAACGCAGCTCCGGTTCGTTTTTATATCGCCCGTATGTAGCACCGGTGACGGCCGACGATTGATTCATTCCGACGTTCACCATGAACTTCCACCACATCATGCGCTGCATATCTTCCGGTGTTTGATAGCTGATTCCCGCCCGGGTCAGTAACTCCTGTACTGCAATCACGCTGGCACTGAGTTCGCGGTTGGCGGCTTCGCCGAAAATGAGTAACGGCTGGCGTGCGTGGTAGATCCGGTTACCTTCGCGCCTCGCATCGAGATTCATTGCAATGGCCAGCAGCACATTCTCGTGCCCGTACATCTGCGCGATAATGTCTTCGCTGGTCAGCCCGTTGAGAAGCGAAATAAAAATAGTGTGCTTACCGACAAAGCCGGCCAGATCAGGCAGCGCTTCTGCCAGATGATGGTATTTAGTCGCAACGATGACGAGATCGGCGATGAAATCAGTATCGGGGTTAACCGCATCCAGTACCGGTAATTCACAGTGCACATCGTTGATATAGAATCCCTGTTGCTGCAGCCGCTCCCGCCGCTGCCCACTGGCGATAAGTTTTGTGGTTATGCCCGCCTGATGGATAATGCTGGCGTAGACCGCGCCAAGCCCGCCGGCGCCCAGCACTGCAACCCGCTCAATCATTATTATTCCTGCTTAGCCGATGCGCCCTATTTTACTCCAGAGTGCGACACGGATCCTATTAAGCCGTGCCACAGAATCTATTACACGGGTTAGCGCTCAACAATAAATCCCGCCGACACAGTCGGCGGGTTATCAAAACACTGGAAAACAAAAACCGGTACAGCGCTGCAATGCGCCGTACCGGACTCGACTATTGCGGAATATCAAAAGCGTTTTTATAGAATCTCACCATTTCGGTGTGCATATCCTGATGGAATTTGTAGCGATCAAAACCATCCGCATCTCCACATATCACTTCATACTCCGCAGGATCCTCCTGCTTAAATGCGTCTCTGCACGGCATGACTAAAAAGGCAAAATGACTGGCACCCTCAACCCAGTGAGTTTCCGGAGTACCGGGCAGACGCTGCGCCAACCGCGCGGCGTTGGTTTCTGTCGGGACGCTGTCGTCAAGCTGGCCGGACCATAACTGCACGGTTGCGGTCACTCTGCTCAGAGATTTTTCGGTATACGCAAACCCCCAGCCCGGCGCCGAAATCACCACAGCACTGATACGCGGATCATATCCCCAGGCATCCTGCGGCAACGACTGCAGATCTGCCTTCATGAATGCGTCGATCAGACCTTCGGCACACACAAACTCCTTCGGGTATTGCTCGCAATGCAATGTGGCAGCGCTGAAATCGGGGACACCACCGATCAGACCGACCGCTGTGTAACCGCCGGCCGAAAAGCCGTAAACGCCTATTCTGCTCTCGTCAATAAGCGATGCGAATTTATGCGTCGAGCGCATGTGGTCAATAACCGCCGAGATATGTCGAGGCCGATCGAGTACCCATTTGGCTGGTGGTGAACTCATGTCAGACCAGGTATTGCCGGTATGCGATGGTGCCGCAACAATAAATCCGGCGTCGGCCAGTGCGGCTGCGGTATCGGCATGGCCGGCATACCAGCCACTGTAACCGTGCGAAATGATCACCAGGCCACCATTCGGTTTATCGATCGGCGCATCGAGCGCGACCTGCAATCCGAACTCGGTATTGGGTGTCGGTGATACCGGCTCAGTGGTCGGGTACCACACCCCGACCTGCAGGTCGGGATGACCTTCGTCCGGGACTTTTAGGGTTTCAAAGCCGGCTGCCTGGACTGAAACAGAGGCCACAGCACAGCTGTAAGCGATTAAAATAGCGGGAAGTACTTTTTTCATGATCTGGATGCTCCATTGCGTTAGTGCAGTTCCAGTATCGGTTTAAGTCATTGTTTTCGAGACCAAAAACACGATTCAGAACGTCCTGAATCACGATCGAGTACCTGCCTTGACCTCACTCCCGATTCCTATTGTGGTGGCCCTGATGCTGGTGATGCTGGCAGCGAGTCATCACCAGTCTCTTCGAGAGACCATCACAGGGACTTTGTTTCTGGCGGTCTTGTACTGCTACGCCGCGTCGATGTTTCTGATTGGCATGCGCTGGTCACTGGATCTGGTGTGGCTGATGAGATACGCCGCGGTGCTGGCTGTACTGAGTACCGTGTCGCTTTACCTCGCCTTCCAGAGCCTCGGCAGACGACCGGCGATATCGGTTGCGCTTGATCGGATACATCTAGTGCCAATAGCCGGAATCATTGTGATTTCTGCGCTGCGGCCGATCTGGACCGATCTGGCACTGGTCATTATTAAATCCGTATACGCTGTGGGGTTAATCCGGCAGGCCAGAAACAGCCCGGTATCACTGCAACTGGCACGGCTCGACTGGCTGACCAATACGGAAAGAGCCTTGTGGATAGCAGCGATACTGATACTTGCCAGCGTGTTTATCGACATTGCTATTGCTGCAGACTTTGCGCTCAACGAAGGCCGCTTTGCCGCCTCTATCGTGGGACTGGTCAACTTACTCAGCGTATTTGTTCTGGGTTGGCTATCGGTGCAGGCCGGCAAGGGCACCGTGGCAGCTGAGCCTTCCGACAGTACTTTACCCGCTCAGCCAACGCACGCTACCCCGAAGACTGTCGAAACCCTGACAAGCACTGCAGATGATCAAGAATTACTTGCTGAGCTAAAAGCGCTGCTCATTGAGCAGAAGCTGTTTGCCGACACCAATCTCAATCTGCAGAAACTGGCACGAAAAGCCGGCCACCCGCCACGAAGAATCTCAAGGGTGGTCAATGTCCTTACCGGCCAGAACTTTTCGCAATGGGTGAATGCAACACGTATAGAGGCAGTGTGCCTGTTGCTGCAGGATGCCGATATCAGTATCACACAGGCAATGCACGACGCAGGTTTTTCTACCAAGTCCAACTTTAATCGGGAGTTTAAACGTGTCACCGGATTGAGCCCCAGTGCTTGGAGATCACAACGCGCACCTGAATAGAATTGGCGTTGCATGCAATGCAAGCCTATTGGCGTGTTGGCTTCCTACTTTCAGTTGGCAACCGCCATCGAAAAAAAAAGGCACCGTTCCCCGAGGTAAACGGTGCCAATCAGCCACTGGCTGAAGAACGGAAAGGTCGTGATTTCACACCACCTTTGCCACGATTACTGTCATAGACAACAGATCACCTGAGGTGAACCATCAGCAGGTGCCAGCGCTTTCCAGAGCAAATCAGGGATTAATTTGATCGTCAGTGATCAGCGCTGTACTACCGTCGGCCGGTACCGACCATGTCACCACATAGGTGCTTTCGAGTGTATCCGGGCCATCGGGAGTAACCACATCAAGCGAGTAGTTGCCTCTTTCTATGTATTGCTCTGCGCTGGCACCCGGCTCTACAGAATTGATGTTCAGTCGAACAGCTCTCAGACCTCCGTCTGTGAAAGCACCCTGCCACGCCGCTGCTATATTGTCTCTGCCGGTGACAGTAGATTGCCCGGGCAATGTCAGTGTTGCATCTTCGGTATAAAACGGTGCGAGCTCAGCGCCGGAATTACTGAGAAAGGTCTGTACAAATGCGGCACTTTGCTCACGCACCTTTCCGGATGCACTTGATGCATAAGGACCCGGAACTATCTGGCCACGAAGTTCGCCACCGGGATAAGTTTCAGTGTGGACATTGAAATAAGACTGACCCGAACTGATCAATTTTGCCTGAGCGGCGGTCAGCGAGCCATTGCGAACTTCCCAGACAGCATCGTTCTCTGCATTTTTTGTCAGACCAACAATCACATCACCGTTGGCGCCGCGTTCTCCTGCATGAATATGCGCCATGGTGGCACCACTTAAATCAGCGGTATTGATAATTGCCGTGGCTTTGTAGCTCATCATATTCATGGTCACATAACCACTGCCACTGGCGGCGGTTGTCACCGCGGGTACTTCCTGGCCACCGGTTAACGCCGCACTGTAGACGCGAATTCCATCAGGCAGCAACTGCCCGCGAAGTTCACCACCTGGGTTAGCCTGCGTATGCAGATTCAGATAACTGCCTCCGCTTTTCACTTGCTGGTAGTTATCTTCAGACAATACCGAGGTAGCGGCAAATCGACCCGCCACAGCTGAGTCGGCTTCAAGCCCGAAAAGCACACCACCATTCTCACCGGTATAACCGGCATGCAGATGCGCTGCCGAAGCAGGAGAGTCTGTGGTGGAGACAACGACTGCACTGACTGACATCGCGCTATCACGAAGCGTGACATAGCCGGTGCCACTGCCCACATTGTTCAGTGGCGGAGTTTCACTTTCACCGGACACGGTAAAAGCCAGCACCTGGATATTGTCGGGTACGATCTGCCCGCGTACTTCACCCCCCGGATAACGCTCTGAGTGCAGGTTAATATAGTAATCACCGTTGAGCATGGCAGTCACCTGCTCTGCCGTTAGCACAGTATTTTCGGGTACCGCTGCCGTGTCGCCATCGACTTCAAGTGCAACGACCACATCGCCGTTGAACCCTGCTTCACCGGTATGAATATGCGCCACACTGATCGTCATATTACTGCTGGTCACCGAGCCGGTCAGCAACCGGGTTGTGTTATCGAGCGATACAGATCCGGTTGCTGATGCAACCGATGTGGTCGAAGGCACCTGCTGTAACGCATCAAGCGCTACGTTAATTGTGGTGATATTGGTGTTGGTACTGTCATCGTTATCGGAATCACTGCTGCATCCGACGAGTACAGCTCCGATGATCAACGATGAAAACAACTTTGCGTAGTCAGGCATTTTATTTCTACCAAACATAGTGTGCTCCTGAGGGTGGTGGAAGAGTGAACACGGGCCCGGCGAACCGGATAGCACGCCGGGTGTTCGCGATATTCGGCCTGAATTATTATAGTGCACTATGTATATGTCAACTATTTATTTGTGCACTATTTTTTATCCTGTCAAAAAACATGCGCATACCTTGACAGTGACGTTAGCCCTGATTAATTTTGTGTACGAATAAATAGCTTGCAAATAAGATTTTCGGCAGTGTTGCCGGCCAGTGCGGACCGTGATGCCGCTGCCAAAAGCATTATTTAATCTCTTTAATATTCAAACAGTTAAAAAACCAATGGCCGCAAAGAAAAAATCGAACCTCAGTGCCGGCAACGAGCAACTGCACTTACAGAATCAGTTGTGTTTCGCGCTGCACTCCGCCTCGCGCGCGGTCACACGTCTGTATGCGCCAATTCTGAAACAGCACAAACTCACCTACCCTCAGTACCTCGCGCTGATGGTGTTATGGCAGAAAGACGGACAGTCTATTCAGTCAATTGCCGATCATCTGGAAATTGATCAGGCCACCACGACTCCGCTGTTGCAGCGCCTTGAGAAACTGGGGTTTGTTACCAGAGAACGCAGCAGGGAAGACGAACGTCGGGTCGAAGTTTGGCTGACTACTACCGGTAAACGCATGTACAAGGAAGCAGGCGAGATCTCATCGCAGATCGTCTGCGGGGTGGGCATCTCGATGGAGGAAGCAGTGGATATTATTAATAAGATGAAGGCGGTAAAAGCGTCCATCGCTTCAAATCAATCGTGAATAGCAGCAATATCGACCTGTTCTACTGTAGCGGAGTAGATGCATGCTCGAATACGTAACCCTGATTCTGGCCTGCCAGCTTGTCGGCGAGGTGGCAGTCAATGCCATCGGCCTTCCAGTACCGGGCCCGGTACTGGGTATGGTATTGCTGTTCATCTTTCTCAGTATTAGAGGCAGTGTACCAGATGAGCTCAGCAAGGTGAGCAGCGCACTACTTGGAAATTTATCATTGATGTTCGTACCAGCCGGTGTCGGTGTCATGGTTCACTTCGAATTGCTCGGCACCGATGCAATTCCACTGTCGGCAGCGGTGATAGGCAGTACCGTGTTAACGATTGCAGTGACCGCGCTTACGATGACAATACTCAAGAAGCGATTCAATCCGACAGATAACGAAGGTTCGCAACCATGACCGAACTGCGGGACATCTGGGTATATCTTTCGGCAAGCCCCTTATTACACCTGACGTTAACACTGGCCGCATTTGTTACCGCCTCTGCACTATACCGGCGCTTAAAAATGAACCCGCTGTTTAATCCGGTGTTGCTGAGTGTCATTGCAATTGTGTTGTTACTCAGCCTGACACAAACCTCCTACCAGACTTACTTCGAAGGCGCGCAGTTTGTGCATTTTCTACTGGGGCCTGCAACGGTTGCACTGGCGGTGCCGTTGTACCGGCAATTTCAGCAGGTTAAAAAATCAGCAGCGGCTGTTTTAATCAGTCTGATCTGTGGTTCGATCGCCTCTGCCCTCAGCGCTGTATTGATTGCCTGGGCCCTCGGTGCCAGCGAAGCCTCATTAATATCACTGGCGCCGAAGTCTGTTACTGCGCCCGTTGCGATGGGTATCTCCGCACAGCTTGGCGGGCTGCCATCCCTTACTGCTGTGATTGTTATTCTTACCGGTATTTTCGGTGCGATGTTCGGACCTTTCATCCTGAACGCGCTGGGTATAAATGACTGGACTGCTCGAGGGTTCGCTATGGGTACAGCAAGCCACGGCATCGGCACCGCCCGCGCTATTCAGGTCAATGAAGTTGCGGGCGCTTTTTCAGGTCTGGCAATGGGACTAAATGCGTTGGCTACCGCCATACTGCTGCCTGTCATGTGGAAACTGCTGTTCTAATAGGGCACAACAATCAGAAGACGATCAAAAAGGCCTGCACGCAAAGACACCAGGCTGCTTTGCAGCCTTGTGTCACT
>JAHDHK010000085.1:0-5567 GCA_020631335.1 Chromatiales bacterium | reverse complement strand
ACCGCCATACTGCTGCCTGTGGAAACTGCTGTTCTAATAGGGCACAACAAAGACGATCAAAAAGGCCGAAAAGACACAAGGCTGCTTTGCAGCCTTGTGTCACTCCTCTATAAGCAGGTAATGCTATTTCAGGCGTCGTCGACTATTCATCAGTAACAACATGAGCAGAAGCGTCATTGGTAACAGCGGATCAACCCTGCTGCCTGCGCCTGCATGCAATGTGCAACCGGCAGCAGAACCACTCAGACCGGTGATGACCGTTGCGCCATTGGTGTCAAGAAAATCGGGCGTACCGTCGTTGTCTTCATCCGGGTATCCGGCACTACCGTCATTAGCAAGTACAGACCCACGCCCATCACCGTCCGGGTCTGCATCGAACGTGTCATCGATACCATTGCCGTTAATATCGGCACCGCCGGTCTGATCGACGTCGGCTACGTCATCGATTCCATCACCATCGGTATCGGTGCCCTGTGTACTGGAAACATCCGCCTGATTCGGAATACCGTCGGCATCATCATCGAGGAACAGATCAACCAGACCATCACCGTTGACATCAGTACCGCCGCTTTCTATTAGATCACTTTTACCGTCGTTGTCACTATCGAGATCAAGATAGTCCGGTACTGTGTCACCGTCTGTATCGGGGACGGGCAGCGGACTGGCTGACACCGAGTCATCCATCCCGTTGCCGTCAGTATCAGTAAAATCATCGACGGTACCATTGCCATCGCCGTCAGTACCGCCGGCTTCGAGTATATCTGCCAGGCCATCCTGATCTGAATCGACATCAAGATGATCGGGCAGACCGTCGCTGTCGGTATCGTTTACGGGTAACGGCTTGGCTGCAATGGCATCATCAAGACCGTCATTGTTTTCATCATTCAGATTATCCACCGTACCGTCATTGTTAGCATCAACACCACCGGCTTCGATGATATCGGCAATGCCGTCGTTATCACTGTCAAGATCACGATAATTGGGTACACCGTCTTTGTCCTGGTCTTCCATACCTTCGATAACATCGGGTATACCGTCATCGTCGGTATCGAGTTCGACCACATCATCACCGGGTACTGACGGGTCTGATCCGGTGAGAACCTCGTTGCCATCATTCGCACCACCACCATCGCTATCCGGGTTATTCGGATCAGTTGCATGCGTATTGACCTCAGCGCCGTCGCTCAGGCCATCGGCATCGGTGTCGGCCAGCTGCGGATCTGTTTGCGTCACATTTACTTCATTGCCATCGTCAAGCCCGTCACCATCGGTATCGACTATTGTGGGATCTGTGTTGTGCGTATTAAATTCGTCGCCATCGATCAGTTGATCACCATCGGTATCAGCAAGTGTTGGATCACTGAGAACGGTGTTCACTTCAAGTCCATCTTCAAGACCATCAGCATCGGTATCGGCCATGGTCGGATCTGTACTATGTGTGTTGACCTCATCGCCGTCACGCAGACCGTCCCCGTCGGTGTCAGTATTATCGGGATCAGTGAGCGTTATGGTGGCCTCGGTCAAATTAGTCAGTCCGTCACCATCGTTATCCAGCGTGCCGGCACCCGTGGCATCTGGGTCCTGAAAGTCTGGAATACCATCTGAATCATCATCGACAGTGAGTTCAATACTGTCTGCAATGCCGTCGTCATCGGAGTCATTATCAAGGTAGTCCGGCGTTCCATCGTCATCAGTATCGAGTGACACTCCGTTTACCAGTACATCGTCAATGAAATTACCAACGCTTCCACCACCAACCGATTTAAATTCGATGTAAAAACTTTCGGCGCCTTCGGGCTTATGCCATTGACCGGAGTAAGTTGCCCAGGAAGTACTACCGGTGGAAACCGTTTCAACCAGTGTTTTACCGGCACTGTCCACCCCTATATAAACTTCCATGGTATCAACGGCATTTCGCCCGCGATGCGAAAATGAATACTCCAGAGTTTGAACTTCCGAGGGCAGCGCCATTTGCTGGAAAATATCTGAAGCAGAATGGGCATTCAACTCGATGAACTGATCACCCTGCTTACTGGGGACACCGTTGTAGCCATCAGTCCAGATCTCAATACAATCACACGCGGAAGTTGTCGACCAGTTGGCAACATCTGCGGCAGGATCAATACGAAAGCCACCGCTCAGTACCGGTGACTCAAACCCACGATTGAAAATAACACTGAGCGGTCTGCCCCCGTTTACCTGCCCTTCTTCCAGATCGGTTATTCCGTCCCCATCGGTATCAGCTGCATGAGCAGTACCGATAAAAAACAAAGCGGCAATCGGCCACATACACACAGGTGCAGCATGATTAAATCCAGTTGCAGCTGCACTGCCAGCACGACGCCGCACGCGGCGGGGGTTCTTTACTTTCATCACTGTTACTCACTATAAAACGAAACTTTGACAGGGTGTTGCGTCCACCAGCCCCTTGAAGCACCACAACGGTCAATTGCGCTGTAATTGCGTTAATGCTTTGCCTATCAAATTGCGTGTCAGCCGGAATCCGACCTCAAGGTTGATTAGTCGGCGCGGCAGGTCAAAATCGACGTTTCGTGCCGGATTTACCGCCAGTATCCGTGTCTGCTCAAAATTCATCGCCGCTAATTATGAAAGAGGACACAAAAATACCCACCGGTGACTTACATGCCACCTGATTGCAAAACATCGTAGCAACCTGAAAACGAACGATTAAACTCGAACACGTCTCATCTACAGGTGACTAAACCCGGGGCACACATCATCCACCCGGACTTTATTAACCGCCAGTGACAGCAATCAAATGATGCAGCGGCGGAAAAATCAAAAACGAGCGAAAAACAAAGACAGCCCATCTGAAACAAGCGCTGTCGGCACTCAGTTCATACCAAAATATCACCACTGCTAACTGAATTACGTCCTTAAGGGTGTGGCAATAATCAGGTCGGCTAACCTGATTGTGTTCTCTCGATAATTCCGTTGGCAACAGCTGTCAACAGCCCTTAAATTTAGTAGCCCGTTTGAATATTCAGGCGTGAAATTCAGCATTAAAACCTGTGTTATAACCGGACAATCAGCAAGCGAAATTGCCACTAAGTCTCGACAATGCAAATGATTGCCATCAGGCAACCACAGTTTCTCAATTATTGGTAATAAAACCAGACAAAAGAACCCAAAGATGATCTAATATCACGGTGCAACAACCACAAGGAGGTGGAATATGCGCACTCTGACTCAGGCGGTATCGTCCCCCGGTGCCCGTCAGCTTCAACCGCGTACGCTATTATCCCGTTTATGGAAGAGGATCGTGCTGATCTATACCATCAGCTGTGAGCGGCGCGAAATGCAAAGACTCTCTGACGAGACTCTGCAGGATATCGGTATTGATCGTTCCAGATTAAACCGGGAGTTGTCCAGAAGCTTGACAGACGTTCCTGAAAACAGAAAAAGCATCGACTGAAAACATTGGAAATTGTACGGTGCAGATTGCGGTATCGGCTACCGCAATCTCACGTCAATGGTGTGAAGGCCTACTGTAGCGGCTGGCTGTGATCAAACCGCTAAAACCGCTATCATGTCATCGTTCGACTTTTCTTTTTCAACAAACCCGACGCTGAAATATAGCTTCTTGGCCACACTGTTAGACTCGCTGTAGCATATTGCTATTTCTTCAATGCCATCGTGCGATTTGATTTCGTCAACGGCCAGCAACAATGCTTTACGCCCTGTTCCTTTGTTTTGCCATTTTTCATCAATCATAAATCGAAAAATAATGGCTTCATCGGGCAGCTCAACAGCCCACATGATGAAACCGACAACCGTTTCGTTTGCGTATACCGCTCGCGCGACATGGGTATCCTGATGGTAGTGATATTCAACCAGTGAGACAGAATTTGGCGACAACATACGCTGCTGTTCGTCTGTCAGCTTGAGTTCAAGCACCTGCTCGTAATTGTCACGGGTTACCTTCCGCAATGACACATCCATCGAAACACTCCGGGTAAATCACTGTTATCAAGTCAACAGATGCCGACACCTGTCAAAAGCGCTTTCCAGACGTTGTACATCATGCGAGTCATTGTGTACATGAGCAGACAGACGCACCCGGCCAAAATCACCGTAGGCACCCCACACCAGCACTCCATGTTTTTCCAGTTCCCGTCGAAGTACATCAACATTGGCAGCCATAAAACACACGTTACCTGCGCGGCGATGGTCAGCCTCGGGCGTCATTATTTCAAGCCCGTAGGGTTCAAGTACTTCAAATATGGCGGACCCCAGTGCAAGGCTGTGTTGTTGTATTTTGTCTTCACCCAGTGCAAGCAGGTGTTCTAATGCGTTATTCAACACATACAAGCTGATGTAGGAGGGATTGGCAGCCAGAAACTGATCGGCGTTGTCATGCAGAGTGTAGTCGAGCGGCGACTGCCACCCGCCACCGGAGGAAACACTCGCCCAGCCTACAAATGGCGGTGTCAGCCCGGGTAACGTATTGCGATTTACATAAAACACCGCAGTGCCGTGCGTCCCCAGCAGCCATTTATAGCAGCTTGAGACAACCACATCGGCCAACGTGGCATCCACCGGCACAACACCCGCTGCATGCGTTGCATCCATCAGGAATACAGCGCCGGCATCGCGGATTCCTTTGGATAACACCTGAACATCCATCTGCTGCCCGGTGAACATACTCACCTGGCTGACCGCAACCACCCGGGTACGTTCGTCGATCTGCTGCAGTATCTCTTCTTCACTTATCTGCCACTGCCGGTGTTTTACCACCCGCACTTCCACACCGCGATCTTTCAGGTTGGCCCACGGCAGAATGTCAGACGGGAACTCCACGTCAGCCACCACGACGTTGTCGCCTGTTTGCCAGTCAAGCGCATATCACAATGTGTTGATACCCTCGGTCGCCGACGACAAAAAGGTGATATCACGGGCTGCCACCTTAAACAGTCGGGCGCACTGCGCGCGTGCCTCATTTAATACCGCATGCTGCAGCTCACGCGCAGATTCACCCTGGCTTTTGTCATGCATAAATTGCTGTAGTACCGACTCGTGCGAACGCAGCATTGGTGATTCGCCACCGGTGGCAAAATGGGCTGCTGCCTCAAGGCCGACAAATTCAGATTTAGCAATCAGTGAATTGATCATAGGTCTATTAGTATTTTTCCTGGTTCCGTATCTGATGGTACAGAACAGTTGTAGATTCAGGAACCAAACGCGTACCATCACCAAACGCCAGATTTCTTCCCTTTTGCTTTAACAGACAGCCCGTGAACACTCAACCACCACCAGCACGCGCAATCCTGATGGGACTACTCGCCGCATTCGTCGGCTATGCGTCTTCTTTTGCCATTGTGCTGGCCGGGCTCATGGCAATGGGGGCGACAAACGCCGAGGCGGCTACCGGGCTGTTCTTCGCCACGCTTGCTATGGGGACTTGCAGTGCCTGGCTGGCATTTCGTACCAGAACACCTGCCGCAGTCGCCTGGTCCACGCCGGGTGCCGCGTTTCTTGCCACGAGTCAGGTTTTGCCCGGCGGCTTTGCGGAAGCCTCGGGGGCCTTCATCGTCTGCGCACTATTA
>JAHDHK010000084.1:10877-19845 GCA_020631335.1 Chromatiales bacterium | reverse complement strand
GCGGATTTCTGTTGGTCACTCTGTTGGTCGCAAAGATTCCCCGTGGTGGTGGACACAAAAATTATCGCGCTTGTGGGGCTGACTGGTGATTCGCCATATTGTTTACGCCGGTTCAAACTCTAATCAAGATGAGCCATGCATCTCGCTGTGTGTATGTGGCATTCAGGTCCACTCTAATGTAGGCACTGTCAGGGGTTCTGTATGAGTTATTCGAGCCAACAGGCTGAAGTCGGGTTAAACAGATTGATTGAGTTTATGTGCAGGCAGTGATGGTCGTTAAACAGCCAGTCGGTGAGTATGGCTTATTTTGAAATCCCTGATGACGGCCGGGCTGCCATCTCTGGCCGGGTGGAGCTCCATGGATTTCCCAGCGCAGGTTAGGTAGTCTTGTGCTATTGGCTGCTTCCGGACTTTTTATATGGTTCTTACACTTAGCTCACCGCTGCCTCACCCGGCCCTGCCGAATGCAGACTGGGGTGATGCCTATAGTGTCACCTTCGATAAGTCATTCTCTTCGGCCCGTGAGGCGGGGGAGGCCATCGTCAGCGCCTTTCCAGTCTGGACATTTCCGTTGCTGGTAATTCGTAACATGCTGGTCTGGCCGTTCGGATTGGTAAACACCAAACAGGCATCCGGGTTGTCTTCCAAGCCGATCAGTTTCTTCCCGGTGCAATCTGAATCGAAAGAGGTTGTCGTCGCAGGGTTTGATGACAAACATCTCGACTTTCGATTAATTATCGACCTGCAGCAGTGTGACAATCAACAACAGCTACGGTTAACCACAGTGATTCACAGAAACAACTGGCTGGGACGTACCTATCTTTATCTGGTGCTGCCGTTTCATCGGCATATTCTAAAAAGCGCACTTGGCAAAATAGCAACACAGCGTCGTGGGTGATCATAGTCATAAACATGTGTTGCCAGCACGACCGGTGACAGCAATGGATAAATACCTGACACCGTCAAAGTATATTGACTTCGACACTCCGGCGATTGCTACCCGGGCGCGTGAGTTGTCAGTTGGTACCGGCGACCAGCTCGGCGTGGTGTCGAATTGCTTCGAATTTGTGCGCGACCAGATCAAACATAGCTGGGACTACAAAATGAACCCGATGACGTGCAAGGCATCTGATGTACTTAAACACGGCACCGGATACTGTTATGCGAAAAGTCATCTGCTGGCCGCACTGCTTAGAGCGAATGGCGTACCTGCCGGGCTATGCTACCAGCGCCTGACCATCACTGATAAGCCACCGTTCTGTATACATGGTCTAAATGCGGTATATCTTAATGAATACGGCTGGTACCGCGTTGATCCTCGTGGTAATAAAAAGGGAGTCAGTGCCGGCTTTAGCCCGCCGATAGAAAACCTGGCATTTCCTCTCGTTACTCACGGGGAGGCAGATCTGCCGGAAATCTGGTCTGAACCGCTGAGCGCAGTCACTGATGTGCTTGAGCGCTTTGATAATTTTCAGCAAGTGGCTGATAACCTGCCGGATGTCGAGCTGGTAGCAACCACTCAGTGGCAGGGGATATAGACGCCCGATGCGCCTGAAACAGCGCAATTTTAATCAGGGTGATTAAAGCCGGCCACTGGCCGATATATTGCCGGAGCTACGCATGTAACGTGTGACCGGCGGGTGATTCCCGTTTTGGTTCGGTCGGCAGGTTGCGTACGGGCGGTATGATTGCGTGAAAAGTGGCACACAAAACAATGAAGTTAGTTACCTACAATATTCAATATGGCCTTGGTGCCGATAATAGCTACAATCTTGAGCGTATCGTAAACGAAATCAGCAGAGCAGATATCATCGCGTTGCAGGAAGTAGAACGTTTCTGGCAGCGATCAGGAATGGTGGATGAGCCTCGGGTTATCGCTGATATGCTGCCGCATCACTATTGGGTCTTTGGTGCGAATCTCGACATGGATGCCAGTACAAAGGACGATCAGGGCAGGGTCATTAATCGTCGCAGGCAGTTCGGCACAATGGTGTTGTCCAGGTTCCCGATTATCAGCACTCGAAATTTTCCGTTGCCGAAATACGCGACCCTTGAGCAACACTCAATTCAGCAGGGCCTGTTGGAAGCAGTGATTGATACAGGGAGTAAAGCGCTTCGCGTCTATTCGGTTCATTTAAGCCACTTGTGTGCAGCCACCAGAATTCCGCAGGTGGAATTTATAATTAAAGCCATTAAGAACGCGCCGTCCGAAGGTGCTGCATGGTGCGGTGGTCATCCTGATCCGTCGGCCGGGTGGACTGAAGGCGCTGTACCGCCAATGCCGGACGATGTTGTTTTAATGGGAGATATGAATTTTAACTGGCAAAGTGATGAATACACATTGTTGACCGGCCCGCAAACGGCATACTACGGTCGCTTACATAACCCCACTGGTCTGGTCGATGCCTGGGTTGCTGCAGGTCATAAAGAACACGAAGGAAAAACCCACCCTAAAGGCGAACGAATCGACCACTGCTTTGTATCGGCCTCATTGCGTAATCGTGTGGTAGCTGCCCGGGCAGATACGCAGGCGACCGGTTCGGATCATTATCCCTTGTGGGTAGAGCTGAGCCTCTAGCCGGGGTTATTCATAAGGCGACAGGTAAATATTTAAAAAATGCTATATATACAGACCTAAATACTATTTCAGGCATTTTTTAAAGTAGCAGCGTGTCTATTCGACACCAGATATCACCACTCGCCGAATCCTCATAACTAATCCGGGCTTAACGTTACCGCTAAAGTCCCGAAGCCTTTTTCATCGGCTCGTCTGACCCTGCCATTATACTCTGTGCGCCTGCGGGGTTGACCGGCTTTGAAAACAGAAAGCCCTGTACCTGATCGCAGTCCCAGTTTTTAAGCATGTCCAGTTGCCCCTGTTCCTCGACACCTTCGGCGACAACCGCCACCCCCAGTTTGTGTCCGAGGCTGACAATCGATCGAGTGATCTCTTCAGCCTTACTGTCAGAGGCAATATGGCGAATAAACGAACGGTCTATCTTCAGCTTTGAAATAGGAAAGCTGTTCAGGTAACGCAGTGACGTCTGCCCGCTGCCGAAATCATCAACCGCAATCGACACACCGAGGTCTCTTAATTCAAACAGGATCTTATTGACCTCATCAAAGTCTGTTACCAGCACATCTTCAGTGATTTCAAGTTCCAGTCTGAATGGATTCAGATTAGTTTCTTGAAGGATACGTTTTACGGTGTCGGTAAAGTTTGCACTGCGCAGTTGATCGGGCGATACATTTACCGCGATTGTCAGCGGATCATCCGCCGGTAGATACTCCCAGCCGCTGGCAAACTGACAGGCTTCCTCGAGAACAAACTCCCCGATTTCCCCCATCAGGTGCAGTTCTTCGGCTATCGGTATGAAATTACCCGGCGGGATCTCACCACGCTCAGGGTGTTTCCAGCGTATCAGTGCTTCAAAGCCGATAATCTGTTCACTGCCGGTGGACAGTAAAGGCTGATAGGCGAGATAAAACTGTTTCTCGTCAATCGCTATGCGCAGGTCGTTTTCAAGCTTCCTGCGGCGCTGTGCGTCTATATCCATTTGTGGTTCAAACGCTACGACTTGTCCTTTACCCTGCGCCTTGGCAGCGTATAACGCAAGGTCTGCAAGCCTGGCCAGATTGTCTGAACCATCGCTATGCTGCGGGTAGATGGCAATGCCTATACTTGCACCGATGGTGGCCGCATGGGTATCGATAATATACTCATGGCTGAGTCTGTCTATGATTCTGTTGCAAATGGCCTCTGCGTTGCTCTGAGCAGATTCAGCTTCGAAACCGGTCAGTATAATCACAAACTCATCCCCGCCGGTGCGGAAAATCAAGTCTTCCGGTCGACGGCCCTGCTCCAGCCTTTGTGAAACCTGCTGCAACAGCGTGTCTCCGGCCGCGTGGCCGAAGCTGTCATTAATGGTTTTAAAACCGTCGAGGTCCACCCCTGCAATGACAACCGACAGACCGCTTTGATCAGATGCTTCCAGTATGGTGCCGATCCGATCAGACAATGCCCGCCGGTTTGGCAATCCGGTGAGCTCGTCGTGCAACGACAGAAAAATAGCCCTGTTCTCGGCAGCCTTTCTCGGTGTGATATCGCAAATGGTACCGCGATAACCCAGGAAGTCTCCAGTCAATGAGTAGTACGGTACACCTCGTACCTCAATCAGCACATCGGCGTCACCCTGAAAAGCCGGCATGGTGGCTTCGAAACTACCGGTTGCCTGACGTTCTTTGATACAACGCCTGACCATGGTCAGGTCTTTACTGGCAATGGTCAGTAACTCAAAAAAGTTTCTGCCAAAGGTATGTTCATTAAGCATATCGGGGCTTGAATGCTTATCATCAATGTTTGCATTAAGTGAAATAAACCGCAGGTTTTTATCGGTTTCCCAAAGCCAGTCCGAAGCGGTCTGTGCAAAATGCTGAAATCGTTTTTCAGAAAGCCTGATGTTCTTGCGTGCTTCTTCGTGTTTATCCAGCAGTTGATTCATTGAGGCAGCAATTTCGGAGTGTTCGTCATTACTGGCTTCATCAAACCGGTCACCGAAATTCGCAATGCCGTCTATTCTGGCGTCGAGTGCCTTTTGCAATCGACCGGTACCGACAGACTCACCGTGCTCTGTGTAGTTCAAACCCAGCTTCTCATCAGCGGCGCTGACTCGCAGGCCGGTAAACCGTTTAACTATGCTGAGCGCCGCCCAGGTGGATAGTGCGACAAAGCCAAGTAACGACAGCGAGCCGAAGGTTTGCACCGCAAGCTGAGTAAGCCTGCTGCCCGTCGGCAACTGTGATAACGGTGCAACCAATGCCACCATCATAGTGCCGAAAAAACCCGCGATACCATGCGTGGCAACCACGTCGAGCGGGTCGTCGAGTTTGGCCTTGTGCAATAAAAGCTCAGCGCTGAGTGTGGCCAGTGCGCCGCCGGCAGCACCGACGAACATGGCATCGACTGTGGACATCATGTTGATCGCAGCAGTGCAGGCCACCAGCCCGCCGATCACACCGTTGATAATGCGTCCCGGGTTAAACTTGCCCCGGTCGAGCCAAACCCCGACAAGCAGCCCGGCGATAGATCCGAAGGCAGCTGCAGTGAGTGTGTTGACCAGTACCAATTGAAAAATCGGACTCGATGGAGAAATTGAGCCGCCGTTAAAACCCATCCAGCAAAAGAGCAGAATCAATGTACCAGCAAGGGCGATCACAGAGTTGAATGCCGCCAGTGTTTGCGGTTCACCCTTGTCGTTAAACCTGCCGGTGCGTGGGCCGAGCATGAGTATGCCGACCAGACCGGCCGTTGCACCGACACCGTGCACGACGGTTGATCCGGCAAAATCTATAAAGCCCAGATCAGCAAGCCAGGCAATATTTTCAGTGTTGAAAGCATCGCCCCAGACCATGCGCCCGACTAACGGGTAGACGAGCCCGGAGATCACCACCGTCAGCGCAAGATAGCTGATAAACGTAATGCGCTCAGCGACAGCACCGGAAATAATGCTCGCTGCAGTTGCACAGAACGCAAGCTGGTACATGAATTCGAGAGGTGTGGGTGATGCTACCGTTATTTGCTGGACGTCCGTCAGCGGTGCGCTGATACCGAACATGATGAAAAAACCGAACCCCATGAAGCATATCCACGAGACAGCCAGGTCAGTCGCGTTTTTTTGTGCAACATTGACGGAGTTTTTCGATCGAACACGCCCGCCCTCAAGCAACAGAAAGCCTATCTGCATCATCAGCACGAGAAAGGTGGCTATTGCCAGCCACAGGGTGTCGATCGAGTTCATCTTCCTGATCTACTTCGAGTATCTAAGCAGATGTCGGCGAACTTTCGCGTTACTGGAATAGGGTCGATCGGTCAAATAGCCAGTGCTGACTCATTGTCAGTACAAAGCCTGTATCAGCGAGGAGTACGGTGTGCTATCCACATATCCTTATGAGGTTCGATTTTCTTTGCAATTGAGCGACTTACCGCAGGTACGGTATGCAACTCTCAGCATCTGATATATGGTTGAAGTGACAATTTTATTGCCTTTCATTACCGGTAGTTATGTCAACATTATCGGCTTTTCTTTTTGTCCTGAGCTCGCAGCAGCGCGTCTCCGAGGGACCCTATCGCGGGTTGCTGATTATTTTGTCTGCCACCGGGTTTATGGCGCCGGGTGCCTGCGTCTTTCTTTGGCATCCTGTCGGGTTGCGCTGAGCGTTTTGTGTTTGACGGCTTTTGATCGCCGTGTTCTTTCGGGTCATCATTCAGCCGCATCGATAACGCGATCCGTTTGCGCCTTTCGTCTATTTCCATCACTTTCACCCGAACGATATCACCTGTAGACACTACATCTCTCGGGTCCTTAATGAACTTGTCAGCCATGGCCGAAATATGGACAAGGCCGTCCTGATGAACACCAATATCGACAAAAGCGCCGAACGCAGTGATATTGCTGATGACCCCTTCCAGCACCATGCCCTCGGACAGGTCGGAAATTTTCTCCACACCGTCTTTGAAGTTGGCAGTTTTAAATTCGGGCCGAGGATCGCGTCCCGGCTTTTCCAGCTCGGCCAGAATATCGACCACCGTTGGTAATCCGAATTTCTCATCTGTGTAGCGTGACGGTTCAACTTGTTTGAGTGTGGTACTGTTACCAATCAGCTTGCGAATATCCTGACTGGTGTCGGCCGCAATTTTTTTAACCACCGTATAGGCTTCCGGGTGCACCGCCGAGGCATCCAGTGCATTGCTGCCATCCATAATTCGAAGAAAGCCGGCGCATTGTTCAAACGCTTTAGGGCCGAGCCGCGGCACTTTTTTAAGTTCAGTACGTGACTTGAACTTCCCGGCCTCATCGCGAAAGTCGACAATGTTTTTAGCCAGTGTGCTGCTCAGCCCCGATACATGGGTCAGCAGTTCGGCCGAAGCACTGTTTAAATCCACGCCCACTGCGTTAACACAATCTTCAACAACATTGTCGAGGCTGTGTGCGAGTTGGACCTGATTGACATCGTGTTGATACTGACCGACACCGATAGCCTTGGCATCGACTTTAACCAGCTCGGCCAGCGGGTCCTGCAGGCGTCTGGCAATAGAGACAGCACCACGTAACGACACATCGATGTCAGGCATTTCTGCAGCCGCGTTTTCTGATGCGCTGTAAACTGATGCACCAGCTTCACTGACTATAAGTTTTTGTAAGCCAAGCTCCGGATGACGCTTGATCAGATCAGCAGCCATACGGTCAGTCTCGCGCGAGGCGGTGCCATTGCCAATCGCAATGAGTTCGGCTTTATGCTTTTTAGCAAGTCGGGCAACATCTGCTATTGCATCGTCATATCGCTTCTGCGGTGCATGCGGGTAAATGGTGTGGGTGTCGAGCAACTTGCCGGTGGCAGAAGTTACCGCGACTTTAACACCGGTTCGTAAGCCCGGGTCCAGGCCGATGGTGGCCTTCGGGCCGGCGGGCGCTGCAAGCAACAGGTCACGCAGGTTGCTGGCGAAAACTTCAATGGCGGCAGCCTCAGCATTCTCGCGCAGGCGTGTACGCAAATCAGACTCAAAGCGGGTGTGCAGCTTGACACGCCAGCACATTCTAATGGTGTCGTGCAGCCACTTAACCTTCAGTGGTACTTTAAGGTGACCTGCGATATGCGTCACAAACGGATGGGGTAGTGTCTCATCCAGATCGGGCAGTTCGGTATTCAGTCGAAGGACACCTTCATTCTGCCCGCGCAGCAATGCCAGTGCGCGGTGCGATGGAACCTTTGATATCGCCTCACTGTATTCAAAGTAGTCAGCGTATTTGGCACCGGCTTCTTTTTTATCTTCCACAACTTTGCTGGACAAATGTGCACGCTGCCAGAACTGTTCACGCAGTGTGCTGCCAAGCTCGGGAATTTCGGCAATCTGCTCCATCAGAATCTGTCTGGCGCCATCCAGCGCCTGTTGTGCGTCTTCTACTTTATGTTCCGGATTAACAAATTTTTCTGCCTCGCTAAGCGGGTCGCAGTCGTGGCGTTCCAGTAGCAGATCAGCAAGTGGCTGCAGACCCGCCTCACGGGCAATTTGCGCTTTGGTGCGTCGCTTCTGTTTGTAGGGCAGATACAAATCTTCAAGTTTTACTGTCTGCTGCAAGCAACTGGCTTTTGAGCGTTGGTGTCAGTTTTCCCTGCTGCTCAATGTTGGCAATAATGGACTCGCGCCGATCCTGCAACTCGCGCAGGTAAGTCAGACGGCTGTCCAGGGTTCGTAATTGTGTGTCATCCAGACCGCCGGTCACCTCTTTGCGATAGCGCGCGATAAACGGGACCGTAGAACCCTCGTCAAGCAAGCCAATGGCGGCCGCCACCTGATTTTGAGCAACAGCGAGTTCGCTGGCGATGACTTCTGCTGGATTCATAACAATCAGATGTTTGCGGGGAGAGCGAATGGTAATTCAGCAGCGAGCCGCGCGGTGTTAGAAATTTGTAATTGACAGTGTGACTGGTGGCAACCGCAGGGCAAAAAAGCCCCGGGGTGCAGCCACCATCACGCAAACATCAAACCTCGGAAAATAAAACGCAGTATGAACACCCGGACACCACCGACAAATTGAGTAAAGCCAAACACACAAACCGGTAGATGCGGCACCACCTTATCTCCCCTACGATGCGTACCAACCCCCGTAGGGTGAATAAGCCCAAGGCGCATCCACCATCACGTAAACGTCAACACCCGGTAAAAAAGCGCCAGTGTTAACACCCAGACACAACCGGCAATTTGAGTAAAACCAAACACACAAACCGGTAGATGCGGCACCACCTTATCTCCCCTACGCTATTTAACAACCCCGTAGGGTGGATAAGCCCAAGGCGCATCCACCATCACACCAAGATCAACACCCGGAGAATAGAACGCAAGGTGAACACCCAGACACCACCGACAAATTGAGTAAAGCCAAACACACAAACCGGTAGATGCGGCACC
>JAHDHK010000084.1:0-10777 GCA_020631335.1 Chromatiales bacterium | reverse complement strand
TATATATCCGTCAAACTGCGGTACGGCGAAAGTCATTCAACCCATCGCAAACCGTAGACATAAACCGCGCAGCTGCTGCACCATCTGCCACGCGATGGTCAAAGCTCAGGCTGAGCGGTTGTATTCTGCGGGGCTTGAATGCTTCACCATCCCATACCGGCTGAATCTCCGAGCGTGGCAGCCCGAGTATGGCTACTTCGGGTGCATTGATAATCGGGGTGAAGTTGGTGCCGCCGATACTCCCTAAAGACGAAATAGTAAATGTAGCGCCCTGCATATCTGCCGGCGATAATGCACCGCCACGGGCGGCTTCGGCAAGGTGTGCCAGTTCATTGCCTATCTGACGAACGCCCTTTTTATCTGCCGCATTAAGAACCGGCACTAACAAACCACCCGGGGTATCAACTGCCACTCCAATGTTCCAGTATTGTTTCAGGATTAACTGATCCTCTTCCAGTGAAGCATTGAACACGGGAAAAGCCTTAAGCGCACTGACGACTGCCTTCACTGCAAACGACAGCAGTGTAATTTTTGCATCGTCATCACTCGCTTCACTGTTTAATTGCTGCCGAAACGATTCGGTATCAGTGATGTCGGTTTTATCAAAGTAACTGACATGCGGTATCAGCATGGCATTGCGCGCCAGCGCCGGCCCCGACTTTCTGGCAATGCGTTTGAGGTCGACACGCTCTATTTTTCCAAATTTCGCATGGTCGACTTTCGGCCAGTCAGGAAATGCAGCAACCGTCGCACTGATTTGTGAGGCTGCCGCCCCGGTCCCGCCGGAGAGCTGCACCTTTACAAATGCTTTGACATCATCCCTGGTAATTCGTTGCTTTGGTCCGGTGCCCGGTACCTGCGATACTTCGATGCCGAGTTCCCGGGCAAGTTTGCGTACGGAGGGAGGCGCATAGGCCGGTGCGTTGTTGTTTGAACTGCCAGTGTCTGGATTGACTTGCGTGGCCGGCGGTCGCGTCTGTGTTTGGGTCAGTGTTTGTTCGGTCCTGTCGGTAACCGCGACTGATTCGACAGCACTGCTATTGCTGGCGGGCTCTGCAATGGCTGTTGGAGCATCGAGCGTGTCAGTGGTTTCAATCGTTGCGATTTCGCTGCCTTCATTAACTCTGTCATTCTCCGCAACACTCACCGCTATCACTTTACCACTGATATCAGCCGGTATTTCCAGAGTGGCCTTATCACTTTCGACGACAACCAGGGTGTCTCCTTCAGCAACAATATCCCCGGGGGAGACATTGATTTCGATCACCGCAACATCAGATAAATCTCCGATGTCGGGAACGCATACTTGTGCAGTGGTTGGCATGATCGATAATCCTCAGACGGTCCAGGGAGCGGGCTTGGTCTGATCTATACCCAGTGTGTTGAGCGCTTTTGCTTTTACAGACGGGTCGAGTTGCCCCTGCTGTATCAGTGCATCGATGGACGCCAGCACGATATGTTCTTTATCTACTTCAAAGAAGCGTCTGAGTGCTTGCCGGTTGGCTGAGCGGCCATAGCCATCGGTGCCGAGTATGGTCATCGGTGCATTAACGAAAGGGGCTATTTGCTGTGGCAGTGCACGCACATAGTCGGTAGCCACAATCACCGGCTTGTTATCAGCAAGTTGCTCGCTCAGGTAATTTTCCTTTTGTGTTGAATCTGAACTTAGCCGGTTATCCCGTTCCACTGCCATTGCATCGCGTGCCAGTTCATTAAAGCTGGTCACGCTGAACACATCGGCTGCAATATCAAATTCGTTGTCCAGTAGCTCGGCGGCGGCAATAACCTCTCGCAAGATAGTGCCTGCTCCCATCAGTTGTACACTTGTGCTGCGTTGACTTGCGTTAAGTTTATACATGCCTTTGATGATGTTTTCTTTAACCCCCTCGGGCATAGTGGGTTGCGCGTAGTTTTCATTCATCACGGTGAGATAGAAAAATTCATCGCGTTTATCAACCATCATGCGTTGCAGACCATATTCAATGATCACCGCCAGTTCATAGGCAAAGCACGGGTCATAAGCGCGGCAGCTTGGCACCGTAGAAGCCAGCAGATGACTGGAGCCGTCCTGGTGTTGCAAGCCCTCACCGGAGAGTGTGGTTCGCCCGGCCGTAGCACCTAGCAGAAAACCGCGAGCACGCTGATCTGCTGCCGCCCATATTTGATCGCCTACGCGCTGAAAACCGAACATCGAATAAAAAATATAAAAGGGCATTAATTCAATGTTGTGAATCGAATATGCGGTGGCGGCGGTGGTCCAGGTGCTGATTGCGCTGGCTTCGTTAATACCTTCCTGTATCAGCTGACCGTCCAGCGCTTCCTTGTAATACATAATAGTACCGGCGTCCTCCGGTTCGTAGCGTTGTCCTTCAGTAGAATAAATACCTACCTGTCTGAACAGTGAGTCCATGCCGAAAGTGCGAGCCTCGTCGGCGACAATAGGGACTACCCGTTGGCCGAAGTTTTTGTCTTTTAATAAACCGCTGATCATGCGCACTGCGGCCATTGTGGTTGACATCTCTTTGCCTTCGGCCTGCAAGGCAAATTTTGCATAGTTGTTTGCAACAGGAAGTGCAGGACTCACCGTTGTGGCTTGCGCATAACGCCTGGGCATGGCACCGCCAAGGTCTTTCCTGCGTTCTTTGAGGTAGGCGATCTCGTGGCTGTTATCTGATGGATGAATAAATTCCAGTGCCTCTACCTGCTTGTCCGTTAATGGCAGATCAAAACGATCACGAAAATTGATCAGCGCTTCCACGTCCAGTTTTTTCGCCTGGTGTGCAATCATCCGGCTTTCACCGGCACCGCCCATGCCGAAACCCTTTTTGGTTTTGGCCAGTATGACGGTCGGTTGTCCTTTATGTGCCTTGGCAGCGGCAAAGGCGGCGTAAATTTTCTTAACGTCATGTCCACCGCGGCGCAGCTGATGAATTTCATCATCACTTAAATGTGCCACCAGTGCGGCACTTTGCGGGTCGGCATCAAAAAACTTCTTGCGGTTGTAGTCACCGTCTTTAGAGCCCAGGTTCTGATATTCGCCGTCGACAGTTTCAGCAAAGCGCCTTAACAGCACATTGTCTTTGTCAGAGGCAAACAAAGGATCCCACTCAGAACCCCACAGTACTTTGATAACATTCCAGCCGGCACCGACAAACAGTGCTTCGAGCTCCTGAATGATCTGTCCGTTGCCTCTGACCGGCCCGTCGAGTCTTTGCAGGTTGCAGTTCACTACAAAGGTCAGGTTGTCGAGCTTTTCTCTGGCCGCCAGTGTCAGGCCGCCGACTGATTCCGGTTCATCCATCTCGCCGTCACCGAAAAATCCCCAGACATGACGATTAGCGGTATTGGCAAGTCCACGTGCATGGAGGTATTTCATAGCGCGTGCCTGACTCACTGCAGACATCGCGGCGAGCCCCATCGACGCGCCGGGTATCTGCCAGTAGTCATCCATCAGCCACGGATGCGGGTAGGAGCTCAGGCCATTACCTGGAAATTCCTGCCGGTAGTTGCACAGTTGGTCTTCAGTCAGGCGTCCTTCAAAAAAAGAACGCGCATACAGCGCCGGAGCACTGTGCGCCTGTACGTATAAAAGGTCGCCATCGAAGTCTTCTGTACGTGCCCGGAAAAAATGATTGAAGCCGACTTCAAGCAGCTCTGCAGCAGAGGCGTAGGTCGCGATGTGTCCGCCGAGTTCACCGTAGGCCTTATTGGCACGTACCACCATTGCCAGCGCGTTCCAGCGGATCATGCTGTTGAGCTTCTGCTCGACTGCAAGGTCACCCGGGTAGGCCGGTTGTTGAGATACCGGAATAGTATTGCGGTACGAGGAATAGGGCAGGGCTCTGGTCGAGATCCCCAGCCGCCGGGCCCGATCCTGCAGCCTTGACAGCACAAAATGCGCGCGCTTCGGCCCCTGCACCGAGTTCAGTGCCTCCAGTGATTCTAACCAGTCTTTGGTTTCCAACGGGTCCGAGTCGACCGGTACGGTGCGTTTGTTTTCCATCCGCCTCTTTGCCTGAATTGTCTGCCTTTAAATCTAGTGTACGAAGGTTCTTTGAGCGAATTTCTGCAAATTTGTCTACTTAAATCTATATAGTTGGAGGATATAGCTATGAATTTGCAAATTATTAGTGAAAATAGCCGGGTCAAATGACGAATACACTAGATAAAATCGATAAAAAGATCCTGGAAGTGCTCCAGCACAATGCCAGAATCTCCCACCAGGACCTGGGCGAACGTGTCGGGTTGTCGCCAACTCCGTGCGCACGACGAGTAAAAAACCTCGAGAAACGCGGCGTTATCAAGGGGTATTCGGCCATCGTCGATGAAGCGCAAATGGGGTATGGCTTCAGCGTGTTTGTGTCGGTGCAGCTGGATCATCAAACCGATGATCGGCTGTTGAAGTTCGAATCGGAAATAGCGCAGTTTCCCGAAGTCATGGATTGCTGGCTGATGACTGGCAACCGCGACTACCTGCTGCGGCTGGCTATTGCTGATCTGAGCGAGTTCGAGCGCTTTCTGACAGGGCGCCTGACCAAGGTGGAAGGCGTGGCCTCGCTGGAATCGTCCATCCCGATCCGGCGGGTAAAAGAACAGCGTGCGCGGCTGTATTAAACGTGTGAGCACCCGCTGTCATAAAATATTTACAGCAGGTTTGAGAGGTTTTTGTACCGTGGTCACCGTCATTGCATGCGCTGATGTATTCGGATAGTCTCAAGCCAGCAATCTGCACTCACTGGAGGAAAATAATGAAACTACGTTGTCGTATTGCCGGCGCAGTCACGCTTGCACTAATGGGCTCTGCCGGTCACACCATTGCCGCAGAAAAACTGACTTACTACTGTAGCGCTCAGGAAGACTGGTGCCAGTTAATGGCAACAGGCTTTGAAGAGGCCACCGGTATTAAAGTCAACATGACTCGAAAAAGCTCCGGTGAAACACTGGCACAAATTAAAGCCGAAGCCAGTAACCCGAAAGGTGATGTCTGGTGGGGTGGTACCGGTGATCCGCACATGCAGGCAGCAGAAGAAGGGCTGACCGAGGCATATGAATCTCCCATGCGTGCCGAGCTGCACGACTGGTCTATCGGTCAGTCTGAATCTGCCGGTAATAAAACGATAGGCATTTACTCCGGCGCACTGGGTTATGGCTATAACGAAGAAATCTTAAAAGCCAACAACCTGCCTGAACCGGCTTGCTGGAAAGACCTGCTCAAGCCTGAGTATAAAGGCCATGTGCAAATGGCAAACCCGAATTCCTCGGGCACGGCCTACACCACACTGGCTACGATCGTGCAGCTGTTCGGCGAAGATGAAGGCTTTGAATTCATGAAAGGCCTGCACAAAAATATCAATCAGTACACCAAGTCCGGCTCAGCACCCATCAAGGCCGCTGCCCGTGGTGAAAACACAATCGGTATTGTGTTTATGCACGATGCGGTCAAGCAGGCAGTCTCCGGTTTTCCAATCAAGGTAGTCGCACCCTGCGAAGGCACCGGTTACGAAATCGGTTCAATGAGCCTGATCAAAGATTCGCGCAACCCTGAAAATGCACAAAAATTCTATGACTGGGCGTTGCAGGCAGATGTACAGTCACGCTCGCTTGAAGTAAAAGCGTTTCAGGTTATGTCTAACAAGACTGCCGAAAGCTCACCGCAGGCACCTGATCTCGCCTCGATCAAGCTTATTGATTATGACTTTACCAAGTACGGCTCTTCGGCTGAGCGCAAGCGCCTGCTGAAAAAGTGGGATGACGAAGTCTCAACCCTTCCTCGCTAACGTCACCCGATAGTCCGTCTCAGTCTGCGGCGCACAATAGTGTGCCGCAGCTTCAAGTCCCTACATTTTTGAATATACAACTCACCGGTAGTCTGCACGGGTACTGCTTTTGCCCGACGCGCCAACAACACCATCATTGCTATGCTGTCTGCTAGTCGCGCAAGCCGCGCCGTCTGGTTGTGGATGATTGTCGGCCTTGTCGGCTACTTCATCATGCCGTGGTATATCCTCGAAGACGGATTCTTCAGCTTCGAGTGGCTGGACGGCTATCCGTTCGACACCGACTACGCACCCGCTGCCTTCCTGATTGCTCAGGGTGAAAAGCTCTGGCTTGCACCGTTAGTGCTTCCTTTACTGCTGCCGCTGGTGGTGATCGGCAACAAGGATCGTCAGCGGTTTTCTACCCTGTTAATTATTGCCGGTAGTGCGGGTCTGTTTTATCTGTTTGCGCAGGGCTTCGCCATTGGCATTCGCGGTTTTAATGCCGAGTGGTTAGGTGTGCTGTTTGGTGAACTTGGCGACAGGCAGTTCGGCTTTGGCTACGGTGCCGTGTTGCTGTGTGTCGCTTTTTTGTTTTACCTGACCACCGGGGTAGCAGCCCGTGGATATATCAATGGTGATGTATTCGTGGTCGGGGCGATCGGTTTTATCATCTCGATTGTCGCCATCTTTATTTTCTTCCCGATTGCTCAGATGCTCTCCAGTGCGTTGCGAGACAACGATGGAGTCTATTCACTGGCCGTTTTCGTGGCGAAGTTCAGCGAAAACAAAATATGGGGGCTTGCCTGCCTGAGCGAGAATCGCGGCTGTGGTGTTGCGTGGAATTCGTTGTTTCTGGCAGTCATTGTCGGGGCCGCGACGACGGTGCTGGGGCTTGTGTTTGCACTGGTGGCTACACGCTCCGGGTTTCGTTACAGCAACTGGTTGCGCGCGTTAACGGTGTTGCCAATAATCACCCCGCCGTTTGTGATCGGGCTTGCGATCATTTTGTTGTTTGGTCTGTCCGGCACCATCACGCAATGGGTCGCCGGTGTGCTCGACCTGCAGCCTTCGCGATGGGTGTACGGACTGCCCGGTATTTTAATCGCACAAATGCTGTCGTTTACCCCGATCGCTTTCCTGGTGCTGATCGGGGTGGTAGAAGGGGTCAGCCCTTCAATGGAAGAGGCATCGCAAACTCTGCGTGCCAGTCGCTGGCATACTTTTAAAACCGTGACCTTCCCGTTGATTCGCCCCGGTCTGGCCAATGCGTTTCTGCTGGGGTTTATCGAAAGCATGGCTGACTTCGGCAATCCGCTGGTGCTGGGTGGTAACTACGATGTGCTTTCCACCGAAATATTCTTTGCCATCGTCGGTGCGCAGAACGATCAGGGGCGAGCCGCCGTGCTGGCGATTATATTGTTGTTGTTCACACTGACAGCCTTTTATGCACAGAGGCGGTGGCTTGGACGCAAGTCCTACATAACCAAAACCGGTAAGGGTGATGGTGGCAGCCATTCGCTGATGCCGCGCCGCGTGATGTGGCCGTGCTATATCATCGCCAGCATCTGGGTAATATTTACCGTGACTGTCTACGGCATGATCATCTATGGCGGCTTTGTAGAAACCTGGGGGCTGAACCATACGCTGACATTCAAGCACTACATTACTGCCTTTGCGGTCGGGGTTAATGACTTTGGCCTGCATTTTAAGGGCTCGGCCTGGGACTCCTTCTGGACAACCCTGAAAATTGCCGCTACCGCAGCACCGCTCACAGCGATTGTCGGGTTAATTACCGCCTATCTGCTGGTGCGGCAGAACTTTGCCGGTAAGCAATGGTTCGAATTCGGCACCATGCTTAGTTTTGCAATACCGGGCACAGTGGTTGGCGTAAGTTATATACTTGCGTTTAACGTACCGCCGCTGGAGCTGACCGGTACCGGCATCATCCTGATTATCAGTTTTGTGTTCCGCAATATGCCGGTCGGCGTGCGCGCGGGAATCGCGTCGATGTCACAGCTCGATAAAAGTCTCGATGAAGCGTCACTGACGCTGGGTGCCAGTACCTGGCGCACCTTCCGTAAAGTGATACTCCCACTCATGCGGCCGGCAATACTTGCCGCACTGGTGTTTAGCTTTGTTCGGGCAATGACTGCCATCAGTGCGGTGATCTTTCTTGTCAGCGCCGAATACAACATGGCAACCAGCTACATTATCGGCAGGGTAGAAAACAACGACTATGGAATTGCGATTGCCTATTCGACGACGCTGATCTTTGTCATGCTGTCAGCCATATTGTTGTTTCAGCTGCTGGTGGGAAAAACCCAGACAACCAGGCCCTTAACCCAGTCACGTACTAATGTCGGTTAAACCAAGATGAGTCAAAGCGAACTGAAATCACGCGCCGCATCTGTTGAGTTTCGTGACGTCACAAAAAAGTACGGTACCGAAGTCACTGCAGTCGATAGTGTCTCTCTGCAGGTGGCGGCAGGTGAGCTGGTTACGCTGCTCGGCCCCTCGGGCTGTGGAAAAACCACCACGCTGCGAATGATTGCCGGTCTTGAGATGGCCACGCAGGGGCAGATACTGATTGGCGGTGCAGACGTCTCCAGGCTTCCGGCCACTGATCGCGATGTATCCATGGTGTTTCAGTCCTACGCATTGTTTCCGCACATGAGTGTGCTTGAAAACGTCAGTTACGGGCTGCGCGCCTCCGGCCAAAAGAAAAAACAATGCATCGAACGCGCAGAACATGGTCTTGATCTGGTCGGGCTGGCCGGTTACGGCGCTCGATTGCCCAGTGAGCTCTCGGGTGGTCAGCAACAGCGCGTAGCCGTAGCCCGCGCACTGGTGCTGGAACCTCAGGTGCTGTTGTTTGACGAGCCACTGTCCAACCTCGATGCGAAGCTGAGAAGACAGGTACGTGAAGATATTCGCGATATACAACAAAATCTGGCCTTAACCGTGGTGTATGTCACCCACGATCAGGAAGAAGCGCTGGCAGTGTCTGATCGCATTATCGTCATGAATAACGCCACCATTGCACAGATTGGTACACCCCGGGAACTGTACGAACAACCGGCGGACCGGTTTGTTGCAGACTTTATTGGTGAGGCCAATATCATAGATGCGCAAATCACTGCAGTAGACAAAGACAGGGCGACAGTGATCGTTGGCAATACGAGTCTTCAGCTGGACGCCCGGGGCTTAACGCCGGGTGCAGCCAAACTCGCTGTACGACCTAATCGTATCTTCATACAAACGCCGGGCGATGATGCCGCCGGCCTGGCAGCGGTCGTCGAAAAGGCTACCTACGTTGGTGATCGTATGGAATACAAAATCAAAACCGAACTGGGTGAGCTTTTTTGTACCAGTGAAGCCACAGATCAGGCAATTGACACTGGTAAACACGTGACGGTGCAGTTTGATGCGGTTGGGCCGGTGTTGTTGCCCAGAGGCAGCTGAGTGCCGGGTTCCGGTTAAAGCAATAGAAAGGTGCCGTTAATTCAGGCGCTGCGGTTTCGTTAACTATTACCAGACACCCTGTAAATCAGTCAGGCGACGTGAGATAGTCGAAACAAATGTCATGGAGTGACAAATGTTAGCGTTAACATCGAATGACATGCTTGGTTACGGGCTTTATGCCATTGCCTACGGTACGTCTATCCTTGCATTCTTAATGACAAAGATAAACTGGCTGAGAGTGCTGTTTGTCGTGTCATCCGGTTGCTATGCCTTGTATTACTATATTTTTCCTGTTGAGCCTTTGTGGCTGGATGTCTTGTCTGAAGGAGCGTTTGTCGCTGTCAATATAGTGATGCTATCTTACGTATTCTGGTCTAGCTGGAGAATAAGCTTTTCGGAACCCGAGCAATATCTGTTTAAAACGTGCTTCGATACACTTCATGCACATGAGTTCAAAAAAGTATTATCGGTCTCTGAATGGCAGGTTTACGATACCGGCGTAGTACTGATCACAAAAAACCAGGCATGTGAATATTTGTATTGTCTGATCAGCGGGGAAGTACAGATTCAGAGCGAATCAGTCACAACATCCCGTCATACGGGCAGTGTGCTCGGCGAATTGAGCTACCGGCTGGAGTCAGAAGCGTCTGCCGACGTGATAGTCACCGAAACGTGTGTTTTACTGGCAATCAGGCAGGCTAAACTTCGAAAACTGTGTAAATCCAATGAGCGTATTTCCAATGCCGTAGATATTCTGCTTTCTTCGCAGATGGCGGTAAAGTTATATGAAGACAAACCGACGTAAACATTGCCCGGTTAGCCAATAAATCTGAATGTTTGGATAGTCACTCACTGGAACGTGGTACGCGTGTGGTATCACCGCTCTGTGAAAGACAAATTGCGTTTGCCCTCAGTTAGTTTATCCAATTCTGTATTGCTGCCTCTTATCAGTGCACCGTAACGGCGGGTTCAGAGGCCGGTGTAAATAGCAACCATTGAATAAAGAGAGCCAATACAGTGAGCCAGATAACCACAATGAAAAGTGCGGCGATATAGCTGGTAGGTTGGGTTGAAACATGTTCAGCTTTCTGCCGGGCGGAGTCGATTATTTCCTGCGGGGTTAAGCGCATTATCAATGCCACCCCGAGAGGTATGATGACTAAGTCATCTAAAAGCCCAATGACCGGTATAAAGTCAGGAATCAGATCTATCGGGCTGAAAGCGTATGCGGCAATCAATAGGGCCAGTACGCGGACATAGTACCGTGAACGACGATCACGAGCACAAAAGTACACCAGTATCGTGTACTCTCTAATTTTATGAGCGGCTACCTTAAGTGACTCTACATAATGCATTGGAAAAAATATTGTTGTTGTTTGGAATATAAATACTCACCCAAAAAAGCGCTTTGGATGAAATAAAAAGCAACTTACCGACTTTGATGCTTCTATATCGTATTAGAAAATATATTTGTTGTCACTGTGACTGGTGTTACTACAAACTGATCCTGTGTTTCAGAGGATATTTTCGCACTAACATCGAAGTGTGTGTGATTT
>JAHDHK010000083.1 GCA_020631335.1 Chromatiales bacterium | reverse complement strand
AAGTATCTCCTTGATTACCGCCGGACATGCGTCTGCATCGACCAGTATTTCGGGCTTGGTATGCAGCTCTGGCGTTGTTTTTTCTTCCATCGCTTCAATATTACCGATGTCTTCGCAAACAAAATGTGTTTTTTGATCTCGGTAACCAGGTAACAGGGGTGAATATGAGCAGGGTGTATCTATTGTGTTTTGCCATGCTTTTTGGCGGACAGGCATTCGGTCAGTCAGTGACCGATAGTTCTGAACACTACCAGTTGACGGCTGAGCTTTTTGCCGAGGGCTTTGACAGTCCCTGGGGGATGGCTTTTCTGCCAAACGGGCACATGCTGGTTACCGAACGTGCCGGTCGGTTGTATCGTATAGGTGACGGCAAAATTACTGAGGTATCCGGCACACCCGAAGTCTGGGCCAATGGCCAGGGAGGGTTGCTTGATATTGCAGTGCATCCGGATTACACAACGCCCGGTCAGGACTGGATCTATATCTCATATTCCTCACCGAAACAAAAGGGTGAGCGCGGCAGAGGAGCCAATACGGCACTGTTACGGGCCCGACTGCGAGAAGATCGACTGGTTGATCAACAGCTATTGTTCAAAGCGCAGCCAAACTACCCGCAGGCGCAACACTTTGGTTCGCGTGTGGCATTTGATCGTGCCGGATATCTCTATCTGACTATTGGTGATCGTGGTGGTCGCGATCAGGTTCAGCGTTTTGATAATTTCAGGGGGAAAATTGTACGGTTGCACGATGATGGCAACGTACCGCTGGATAATCCATACATAGAAGACAGTGGTCGGCTTGATGAGATCTGGAGCACCGGCCACCGTAACCCGCAGGGGCTGGCGCTGCATCCGCAAAGCGGGCAGCTCTGGTCGCATGAGCACGGACCAAAAGGGGGTGACGAGCTCAACATCATCAATAAAGGCATCAACTATGGGTGGCCGTTGATTACTTACGGGGTGAACTATAGCGGTTCCCGCATTACTGAGGAGACATCAAAGCCGGGCCTGGAGCAACCGGTTCTGCACTGGACACCATCCATTGCGCCGAGTGGTCTGACTTTTGTCAGTGGTCAGCAGTATCCTGAATGGGAGGGCAATGCGCTTGTCGGCTCTTTAAAGTTTCGTCAAATACAGCGGCTCGAGTTCGAGGAATCCAAAGTGATACACCGGGAAGTGTTATTTGATGGTATCGGTCGTGTTCGAGCGATCGAGCAGGGCCCGGACGGTATGGTTTATGTGGCGACTGAGAAGCCGGGCCGGATATATCGACTCATCGTGGCACAGTAGCAACGAAGCAAGCGTTCAGTATGGTACAGAATTTTTGTGAAAATTAAGTATGTATTGCAGTCGAACGGTGTTTTGGTACTGATTAATTTTATGTGCTGATTTGTGCGAATGCCGAGTGGTTGTGTATTGATTCGAAGTTTTCCACCTCAAGTATGTACTGGCTGATTTGTTGAGTGTCATTCAGTACAGTCGCGACTTCCCTGATCAGGTCTTCCACAAATCGGGGGTTATCATAAGCATGTTCAGTCACGAATTTTTCATCTGCCCGTTTCAACTGGCTATATAGCTGCGCAGAAGCCTGCGCTTCTGCGCTTTCTATGATTGCGCGCCAGGAAAACTGCTGAACATCTGCAACCAATGCATCAATTGAAATAATTGAGCGCTGGCTATGAGCACCGTAATTCGATATTTCTTTGGAGCACGGGCATAGCGTCGTGACAGGAACATCGAGCCGAACTCTGGTTTGTGTTTCTCCCGAAGCACTGGTGTCAGCCGTCAGTGTTACCTCATAGTCCATCATTCCCGGTAACCCGGATACCGGTGCGCTTTTTTCGAGAAAAAAGGTAAACGACATAGACAACGTGCCGGCATTACTGTCGAGACGTTCAAGCATATCTTCGAACATTTCTGCAAAGTTGTCGGTGCGCAGAGTCTTTTCGCGATATTCATTAAGCAGCTGAGCGAAGCGGGACATGTGCGTGCCCTTGCGATCCTCAGGCAGATGAACTGACATTGAAAACTCGGCCACAGTGCTTTGTGATACACCGCTGTCAGCAATCATGACAGGCACACGTATACGCTTGATGCCCACCCTGGAGATGGCAACGTGCCTGGAGTCCCGGTAATTCTGCACGTCCGGCATGGGTTGCGCAGACAGCGATTGGTCATCGTTGTTCATAAATACAGTATGGGTGTCGCTGTCGGGTTATTGCGTAACCGAAAGTGGTTCGGTTGTAGTTGGTAATTGCAATGCTGCCGTGAAGGCTAGAATCTGGTGCCGGATACCATTTTCATCAAGCCCCACGTCGGCAAGTAATTCGCCGCGTTCGCCGTGTTCTGAATAGTCATTGGGTAAGCCGATGTTGAGTACAGGTACTCGAATACCCAGCTTGTTCAGGCATTCATTGACAGCGCTGCCGGCGCCTCCGGCAATGGTATTCTCTTCTATCGTGACAATAGCGTGGTGTTCAATTGCCGCCTTTTTTATAAGATCTTCGTCAACCGGTGTCACAAAACGCATGTTTATGGCGGTGGCATCGATTTCCTCAGCAATGTTGACGGCACTGCTGACCATACTCCCGAATGCCAATAGTGCGATTGATTCGCCTTGCCTCATCACTTTGCCTTTGCCAATTGGCAGAGCCTGCATGTTTTGCTCGACGGCTACGCCGGGGCCTGTGCCTCTTGGATAGCGGACTGCTGCAGGGCCGTCGTTCAGGTGTCCGGTGTAGAGCATCTGGCGACACTCGTTTTCGTCTGCCGGCGCCATCACAATCATGTTAGGCAGGCAACGCAGAAAGGCAAAGTCGAAACTGCCTGCGTGAGTAGGACCGTCCGGTCCGACCAGTCCCGCTCTGTCGACGGCGAAAAGTACGGGTAAATTCTGGATCGCAACGTCGTGGATGATTTGATCGTAGGCCCGCTGCATAAAGGTCGAGTAAATTGCGACCACGGGTTTCATACCATCACAGGCCATGCCCGCGGCCAGTGTGACCGAGTGTTGTTCGGCAATGCCGACGTCAAAGTAGCGCTCGGGGAATTTTTGTTCGAACTCAACCAGTCCTGAGCCCTCGCGCATGGCAGGTGTGATGCCGACTACCCTCGGGTCGCTTTCGGCCATATCGCATAACCAGCGTCCGAAAACTTCGGTGTAAGTCGGGCCTGAGCTCTTTTTTGCAGCGAGCTTTTTGCCGGTTTCCGGGTCAAAAGGGGTGACTGCATGCAGGGCCAGTGCGTCTTCCTCTGCGTATTTATAGCCCTTCCCTTTTTGTGTCACCGCGTGCAACAGCAAAGGGCCTTTCAGCGCTTTAAGATTGCTGAGCACTTTGACCAGATTAGGCAGGTCGTGTCCGTCTACCGGTCCGAAATACTGAAATCCCAGCTCTTCAAACATGGTCGCAGGCACTACCATGCCTTTCATATGTTCTTCAGTGCGTTTGGCAAGCTCCATCATGGGAGGGATATGTCGCAGCAGACGCTTACTGCCTTCCCGTGCACCGGAGTAGGTGCGGCTTGAGAGAATTCTGGTCAGATACTTGTTGAGCGCGCCGACATTGGGTGAAATCGACATATCGTTGTCATTCAGGATAACGATGAGATTCGCTTTCTCGTCACCGGCATGATTCAGCGCTTCGAATGCCATACCTGCGGTCATCGCGCCGTCTCCGATAACTGCAATGACTTTTCGATCCTCATTTTTTAATTTGGCAGCCAGTGCCATCCCAAGGGCCGCGCTGATTGAGGTGCTGGAGTGTCCGACACCGAAGGTATCAAATTCGCTTTCAGCACGTTTCGGAAAACCAGCGAGCCCGTTTTTCTTCCGCATGGTGTGCATGCGCTCGCGTCGTCCGGTGAGAATTTTGTGCGGATACGTCTGATGGCCTACGTCCCAGACGACCCGGTCGTGGGGTGTTTCAAACACATGATGCAGGGCGACAGTGAGCTCGATTGTGCCGAGGCTGGCACCAAGATGACCACCGGTCTGGGCCACTGAGTGCACAAGATAGTTTCGCAGTTCCGCTGCCAGCGACTCCAGTTGGTCGGCGTCAAGTGAGCGCAGATCATCGGGAGTATCGATATTTTTCAGCAGTGGATATTTAGCTGAGTCCAGCATGTAAATTCACACGGTTACCAAGCGAATACGCCGTCGTAGTATAGAGGATAGCGCGGGAGGTGTCGGTTATTCGGCGGCTATTATCTGTGCCGTTGCGGTTTCAGACAAGGACATTTGGTTAGCTCGAGCGGCTGATGACAAACTCGGCCAGTGCGCGTAGTTCATCGAACTGCGGCCCGAGCCCCTGCAGTGCACCCAGCGCTTTATCACGCTGGAGTCTGGCGTGGTCCCGTGCGCCGTCCAATCCGAGGATTGATGGAAATGTCGGCTTGTTGAGCGCGATATCTGCGCCGCGGGTTTTGCCCAGCACTTCGGTCTCGCCGACTACATCGAGGATATCGTCGGCAATCTGAAATGAAAGGCCGACTGCTTCGCCGTATTGCCGCAACTTACCAATCAGGACCGGGTCGCTCTGGTCACTGCACATCGCACCCAGGACGACGCTGGCACTGATTAGCGCGCCGGTTTTTCGATGATGCATTTGTTCCAGTGCCGACAACGTGAGTTGCTGCCCGACTGCCTGCAGATCGATAGCCTGTCCGGCCGCCATTCCCTGAACACCGCTGGCAGTGCCCAGTTCGTCTATCATCGCGATGATGGTTTCGGCCGGCAGCTGGTCGCGGACTGATACTGCAAGGGTTGTGAAGGCGAGTGCCTGCAGCGCATCCCCGGCGAGAATGGCCATCGCCTCGCCGTACTTGATATGGCATGTCGGGTTGCCACGACGCAGATCGTCATCGTCCATTGCCGGCAGGTCATCGTGCACCAGAGAATAAGCGTGCATGAGTTCAATGGCGCAGGCGGGGCCGTCCAGCACTGACTCAGGAGCTCCCAGTGCCCGGCCGGTGGCATAGACAAGCACTGGCCGGACCCGCTTGCCCCCATTGAGCGCTGCGTATTGCATTGCCGATTCTAGCGAAGTACCGGTTTGATCCAGTGCGGGCAGAAATGTTTTCAGGGCCTGATCAGCACGCTTGCGATAGCTGTCGAGCACTGAATCAAGGTCGACGATGTCGGCGGTTAAAGTCACTGATCAAAGTCCGCCAGTGCATCGTCTTCACTTTCTTTGTCTGCTATCAGTATTTGCACTTTTTTTTCTGCATCCGACAGCGATTTCTGGCAGAACTGGCTCAGCAGCATGCCGCGTTCGAACTGCACCAGAGATTCTTCCAGTGACTGGTCGCCGGCTTCGAGTTGCTCAATCAGTGTTTCAAGTTCGCCAAGTGCATCTTCGAATTTGGTGCTCTTGGGGATGGCAGCAGGTTTTTTACTCAATGGAGCGCTCCTGGCGCGTTGGTCGCTGCGCAATCAGTTTGTTGCGGCATGCGCGGAAGGTGTTGATCTTTTTGAACTGAGCGCATGTACCCGGCGACGGTCGCTACAGTGATCTGTGATTGATGAGAACTGGCGGCATTAAAGCCTCTAGCCGGTGCGCCGTCAATACGCGCTTCCATAGTCTTGTCTTCAGTGAGTCATCGCAGATGGTATGGTCACAGATGTTCAAGCGCGTCTGAAAGTCGTTTGGCTGCGATAACTTCCAGCCCTTCTATTTTGTTTCTGGGTCGATTCGCATAGGGCACGATGGCGCGTGTAATGCCATGTTTAGCTGCCTCGATCAGGCGCTCCTGACCATTAGCCACCGGGCGTACTTCACCCGACAGCCCTACCTCACCGAAGACTGCCAGCGTGTTTTCCAGCACAATGTCTTTGTAAGACGACATTGCCGCAACTAATACGGGCAGGTCGGCTGCAGTCTCCGATATTCGAACGCCGCCCACGATATTGATAAAGACATCCTGGTCGTGCATGGTGATCGCAGCGTGGCGTTGCAGCACTGCGAGTAACATGTTCAGGCGATTTTGTTCCAGCCCGACCGTGACTCTGCGCGGGTAGCTGCTGTGACTGCCGGTGACGAGTGCCTGTGCTTCTACCAGCAATGGTCTGGAGCCTTCGCGAGTGACCATAATGACACTGCCGGCGACCGGATCGTCGTGTCTGGATAAAAACAGGGCTGACGGGTTTTTTACCCCTTTCAGTCCGGTCTCTTCCATTACAAAAACCCCCAGCTCATTGACCGCTCCGAAGCGATTCTTTATCGCGCGAATCACCCGGTAGCGACTGTTGGTATCTCCTTCGAAATACAGCACGGTATCTACCATGTGCTCCAGTACCCGAGGTCCGGCCAGTGCGCCTTCTTTGGTCACATGACCGACCACGAACATCGCAACATTGTGTTGTTTGGCAAATCTCACCAGATGCGCTGCAGATTCGCGTACCTGCGCCACGGAACCCGGTGCTGACTGCAGCAATTGCGTGTACACAGTCTGAATCGAATCAATCACCATTACCTGAGGTTTGTCTGTCATTGCATGCCGGGTAATGGACTCGACGCATGTTTCGGTCAGCAGCCGCAGATTCTTTGCCGGCAGCCCCAGCCTGCGCGCGCGCAGGGTGACTTGCTGTAGTGACTCTTCACCGGTGACGTACAATGTCGAGTAGTCTGCGGATAGTGAGGCCATGCACTGCAGCAATAACGTGGATTTCCCGATGCCGGGGTCGCCGCCAATCAGAACAACAGAGCCGGTAACCACGCCTCCGCCGAGCGCTCTGTCGAGTTCGGACAAACCAGTGCCGAATCGGGTTTCTTCAGTCAGATCGACCTGTTCGATAGACGTGATTGATGCATTGCCGGCGTAGCCTTGAAATCGCTCGGCATTTTTACCTGCTGGCGCGACACGGACAGTTTCCTCCAGCGTGTTCCATTCGCCACAATCGGCGCATTGTCCGCTCCACTTGCTGGTGATGCCGCCGCAGCTGCGGCAGTGATAGGAAGTTTTGTTTTTTGCCATGTAATAGAAGAGCTGCAGTGGGGCGCTCCCTATTGTACCTGTGATGAATCTCCGGTCGGCAGCTTTCAACACCTTTGAGCTGATACTTGCCCGTTGCGGTTGCCGGGCAGGGATCAATGGGGTGTTGCAGGAAATGCACTTGAACGACTGCGCGTGGCGGGGGGGGGGTTAGAGTGTGACTAAGACTGTAACGATGCCCGCATTTTTGCTTCTGTCAGTTCGACGTCGCTGTTTTCGCGTGGCGTGTAATTTTTGAACTGACGGTCGATACGGGCTGACTGAACAACGTTTCCTTTCACTTTAGTGACCTCGATCGGGTGACCGTTGACAATAAATGATGCCCCGCGTTCGGGAATATTCTGCAGGTGTTCCAGTACCAGACCATTGAGTGTTTTCGGTCCTTCAGTGGGCAGGTTCCATTGCAGTTCACGGTTAAGTTCTCTGACTGAAACACTGCCCTGAACGATGTAAGTGCCATCCTGCATCAGCGAAATTTCACTGAGCTTTTCCTGGTGTGAAGGGTCGCTGGTGAACTCGCCGACTATCTCTTCAAGGATGTCTTCAATGGTGATTAGTCCCTGAATGTCGCCATATTCGTCGACAACCAGGCCTATGCGTTTTTTTTGTTGCTGGAAGTTCAGCAGTTGTAGCGTCACCGGGGTGCCTTCAGGCACAAAGTAGGCGTCTCTGACACTGCTTTCCAGATAAGCCTGCGTGATGGTTTCGCCCTTGAGCAGTTTGAGCATGCGCCGCATGTACAAAAAGCCTTCTACTTTGTCGATGTCTTCCCGGTAGACCGGCATCCGGCTGTGACCGCTGCGCGCAAGTTTATCGACGATTTTCGGCCAGGGTTCGTCCAGATCGATACCCTCAATTTCGTTTCTGGGCACCATGATTTCATCTACAGTGACTTTTTCCAGATCAAGAATGTTCAGCAGCATTTTCTGATGCCGCGCCGGAATCATGTCGCCGGCTTCATCAACAACGGTGCGCAGTTCCTCGCTGTTGAGCTTGTCGGCGTCGCTGTTTTTGTTGGTGTCCACACCCATTGAACCGAGCATCCGGTTTACCAGAGAATTAATTAGAAAAACCAGCGGCCAGGTGATCTTCAGTAGCGGGGTGTAGATATGCGCGGCCAGGAAAGCGAGTTTTTCCGACCTGACGGTGGCAAACGTTTTGGGCAGTACCTCGGCAAACACCAGGATAACCAGCGTCAGCAGGCCGGTGACTACTGCAATGCCCTTGTCTCCCCAGATGCTGATTGCGGCAATGGTGGCAAGTGCGGACGCAAGGATATTGACAAAGTTATTGCCGAGTAGGATCAGTCCAATGAGACGATCCGGCTTTTCCAGCAGTGCGGCTGCTTTGAGCGCGCCGGTATGGCCGTTCTTCGCCAGATTTCTCAACCGATAGCGATTGAGTGTCATTAGCGCGGTCTCGGAGCCTGAAAAAAAACCGGAAAGCCCAATCAGTATTACAAGCGATACCAGCAGTATGCCGATGGGAACGTCGTTCAAGTTGAGTCTAGTGGTCCTGGCCCGAAGCGGAATCTATAAGTATAGCTTGAAGAACCTGCTGTCAAGCAGGAAGTCGCCGCTGCAATGCAATAATTGCTTGAATATATTGAAGTCTTGTGTGGAGTCAGGACAGCAATAGTTCGATCACGAATTTGCTGCCGAAATAGCCGAGCAACAAAGAAACAAAAGCACCCAGTGTGATTCCGGCGGCTTTTTGGCCTCGCCACCCCCATCTCAGGTGGCCGACAAGCAAAACAGCGATCAGGCACCACGCCACTACCGACAGGGTGGTTTTATGGACCATGCGCTGTGCGAACATATCTTCGAGAAAGAAGAAGCCGGTCATCAACGCAAGTGAAAGGCAGATAAAGCTTGCCAGCAAAAGCTGAAACAACACAGCTTCCATCACTTTTAGTGGGGGTAATGCAGTCACAATGCCCCCGGTTCTGCGGCTTCTGAGGCGTTTATCCAATAGGGATACCAACAGTGCCTGGCCGGTTGCTATCGTAAGCAGAGCGTAGGCAACCACACTGATCAAAATATGCCACTGGACACCGGTGTCGAAATTACTGTCCGATCGATGGGTAAAGAAAAGCGAGAGCAATAGTGTCGTGGCGGCCATGGGAAATAGAAATAAACCCAGATTAATTACCGGTCTGCCTGTATTCAGTAAAAGCGTCAGCACGACTGCCAGCCAGGCAGTGACTGACAGAGAATTGAAAAAAGATAAGTTGAGACCCGCGGGGGTGATCGTTGAGCTGAGCAACATCAGTGCGTGTAAGGCGGCGGCACTTACTGCCATGCACCATACCCAAATCAGAGGGCGCCGGCTGCTAACTGAATCGTCATCACCGGTCGCGGCAGTTCGTACAGGGGGGCGACACAGCAGCCATGTGCTGCAGATGTAGCAAGCCACCGCGATCAGTCCGATAACGCTATTGTCCGGCAGAGTGAAAGTCATAAGACTATTGTACTGTTGAAATCGACGTCATTGGCTACAGAGTAGCCGAAAGTAGGCGAGATGTTTACATAAGCTTGTATACTTATTAACTCTTTTAAAAGGCCTGGTTTCAGGCAACTGTTACTGCCGATCGGAAATAATGCATGTTTGAAAATCTGAGCGAAAGACTGGGTCGCACGGTAAAGAATCTCCGTGGCCAGGGGCGATTAACCGAGCAGAACATTAAAGATGCGCTGCGCGAAGTTCGTATGGCGCTGCTCGAGGCCGACGTCTCGCTGCCTGTGGTCAAGCAGTTGATTGATGCCGTTCAAACCAAGGCGCTGGGGCAGGAAGTTGTTGGCAGTTTGTCGCCCGGTCAGGCGCTGATCAAGGTAGTTAACGACGAGCTGGTGTCGATTATGGGAGAGCGCTCCGAGAGCCTCAACCTGTCGACTCAGCCTCCGGCAGTAGTGTTGATGGCAGGTTTGCAGGGCTCGGGTAAAACCACCACAACCGGCAAACTTGCGCTTTATTTGCGTGAGAAAGAAAAGCGCAAGGTGATGGTCGTCAGTTGTGACGTGTATCGGCCGGCGGCAATTGCCCAGCTTGAAAAAGTTGCCGGTGATGTCGGTGCAGAATTCTTCCCCAGTAGTGCTGACCAGACCCCGCTCGATATTGCCAGCGCCGCATTAGCGCAGGCGAAAAAACAGTTTGCAGACGTATTGATTGTGGATACTGCCGGTCGTCTGGCCATCGATGAAGAAATGATGGCGGAAATAGCACAGCTGAATCAGGCGCTTGCCCCACAGGAAACACTATTCGTTGTTGACAGCATGACAGGCCAGGATGCCGCCGCTACTGCTAAAGCATTCGGTGAGGCTTTGCCGTTAACCGGCGTGATTCTGACAAAAACCGATGGTGATGCCCGGGGCGGGGCGGCACTTTCCGTCAGGGTGGTGACCGGCAAACCCATAAAATTTATTGGATCCGGCGAAAAAATGGTTGCGCTGGAAGCGTTTCATCCCGATCGGATCGCTTCGAGAATTCTCGGTATGGGCGATGTTGTCAGCCTGGTCGAGGAGGTCACCGAAAAGGTCGATCACGAAAAGGCCGAGAAACTTGCCCGCAAAATGAAAAAGGGCAAGAACTTCGATATGGAAGATTTGCGTGATCAGATGGAACAAATGCAGAAAATGGGCGGGATGTCGTCGTTACTGGACAAGCTGCCGGGTGCTGCAAATCTGCCCGAAGCGGTAAAAAATCAGGCAAATGACGGGGAGATACGTCGCACTATTGCGATTATCAATTCTATGACGCCTCACGAGCGTAAGTTTCCAGCGGTTATAAAGGGGTCCCGTAAACGGCGCATTGCGATGGGGTCCGGTGTGCAGGTTCAGGACATCAACAAATTGCTCAAGCAACACATGCAAATGAGCAAAATGATGAAAAAAATGTCGAAAGGCGGTATGAAAAATATGATGAGAGGCCTGAAAGGACGGATGCCGCCTGGCATGGGTATGTAGCCGTTCACAGCGCCGATAGTGCCGGGTTTTGAAATTGGTTTCACTGCGGGGCTTTAAATCGATCAATTTTGTTGTATAGTTAGGGGTTTCCCTAGGCAGTTTCCACGGGCGGGCCCCGTCGGCAGCTTCCCTAGCCAGTTATTGGTCGGTATCCAGTGCAAAAGGATGGAGCATTTATGCTTGTCCCGGGGTGCTGACCACGCTTGAACCCCTTTTGGATTACCAATGGTCACAATTAGACTGTCGCGCGGTGGCGCGAAGAAAAAGCCTTTCTACCAGATTGTCGTTACTGATAGCCGCAATCGTCGTGACGGCAGATACCTGGAACGCATCGGTTTCTATAACCCGATGTCTCGCAATGAGCATGAAGAATCCCTGCGTATCGATCTGGACCGAATAGATCACTGGGTTGGAAACGGTGCTCAACTGTCCGAGCGTGTTGCAAAGCTGGTCAAGAACGAGCGCGCTAAAGTCGCAGCAGCGGCCTAAGAGCCCATCCGCTTCTTTACCGGGTAGCCTCTCACGATGACTGCTCAGGATGGTTCGCCCTCCGGAGCTAACACTGCCGGTGGCGCCAATCACACAGCCGATCCCGATAACCAAGGGGTTGTCGTTGGCAAAATAGCGTCACCATTCGGTGTAAAAGGCTGGACTAAAGTAGTGTCCTACACTCAGCCATTAGCCGGGTTGATGGAATACAACAACTGGCAGCTGAGCAAAGGCAGGATGCGCCGCACTGTGGACGTGCAGCAAGGCAGAGAGCACGGAAAGTTTCTGGTGGTAAAGTTCAGGGAAATTGACGATCGCGAGCAGGTTGCCCTGTTAACCAATGCGGAAGTCATTGTCGCGCGGGATCAGTTTGCAGAAACGGAGCAGGGCGATTATTACTGGGCCGATTTGATCGGATTGCGTGTGTTTACAACGACAGGTGTAGAACTGGGTGTCATCGACAGCCTGTTTGAGACCGGTGCTAACGATGTGATGGTGGTGAAAGGGGAGCGTGAAAGATTGGTGCCATGGATTGTGCCTGACGTTGTGACGTCTGTTGAGCTGGATGCCGGGCGCATGACCGTGGATTGGGATCCCGATTTTTGACCATCGGCACCAGTGCCACGGAAATCGCTGTGGTCACGCTGTTTCCGGGGCTGGTCAACGCGGTTGGCGAGTGCGGCATGACCGCGAGAGCGGTAAGCAAAGGTTGTTTGGAGCTCTCGACGTACAATCCGAGAGACTACACGACAGACCGGCACCGAACCGTCGACGATCGGCCATATGGCGGTGGTCCGGGAATGGTGCTGATGTCAGGTCCGCTGGATGCGGCGATAACAGATGCAGTTGCGAATATACAGTCGCAGCAACGGGTGCAGGTGGTTTACCTGAGTCCGCAGGGGCAGCGCCTGGAACACAGACTGGTATGCGAACTGGCCAGCCAGCCAATGGTGTTGGTCGCTGGTCGTTACGAGGGGGTAGACGAGCGTTTGTTACAGGCGCGAGTCGACCGTGAGATCTCTATCGGAGACTATGTACTTTCCGGTGGGGAGCTTGCGGCAATGGTTGTCATCGATGCGGTGGCCAGACAGCTTCCTGGAGTCCTGGGTCATCAGGATTCTGCGGCAGAGGAGTCATTCGCAGGAACCGGGTTGCTGGAATATCCACAGTACACCCGTCCGGAGAACTTTCAGGGGATGCAGGTTCCTGAAGTCCTCACGAGCGGCAATCACGAAAAAATAAAGCTCTGGCGCAGATATCAATCGCTTGAGCGAACGTGGCGCAGACGACCGGACCTGCTTGAGAATGCACAACTCAGCAGCGAAGACAATCTGATGCTGAAAAAGATAATTAAGGCTGCCCGGCCGAACGGCTCGTCTGAGTCATAGGCAGGCTTCGGAATACACACGAAACGGAGTGTGAGTAAATGAGCAATGTAATCGACGCGATCAACGCGGAGCAAATGCAAAAAGAAGTGCCCGAGTTCGGCCCTGGGGATACCGTGGTGGTTCAGGTACGCGTGAAAGAAGGTACCAGAGAGCGTCTCCAGGCGTTTGAGGGTGTGGTTATTGCGCGTCGAAATCGTGGCTTGAATTCAGCGTTCACTGTGCGCAAGATTTCTCATGGTGAGGGTGTGGAGCGGGTATTCCAGACCTACAGCCCGCTGGTGGCAGATATCCACGTAAAGCGTCGCGGTGATGTGCGCCGCTCAAAGCTCTATTACCTGCGTGGCCGTACCGGTAAGGCGGCACGAATCAAAGAAAAGTTATCGTAATACAGCGCCGGTAAACGTTGGCATCAGAAATATTACAAGCTGGATGCAGCGCAGCATTGCCTTGTAATAGCAGCACCATGCTGTGGTGCGGGCGTTTATCGTCTATCTTCTACAATAATAATCAATAGCCGCAAATTAAGCGGCACGAGCGCGTGCGGCCTTGATCGCAAAGGCGCACACCCTCATATCTGTCGCTTCATGTGATTTTGTAAATTGTTATGACGGACACAATGGATAGTTGAGGCAAACTATGACTGAAGAAGTGAAATCGGAAACCAGAGAATTCCAGGCGGAAGTCAATCAGCTGTTGAAGTTGATGATCCACTCTCTTTATTCGAACAAGGAAATTTTTCTTCGTGAATTGATTTCGAATGCGTCGGATGCCTGCGACAAACTGCGCTTTCAGGCAGTGGCTGACGATGCTTTGAATGAAGGGGAAGAGCAACTCGCCATTACAGTGTCTTTTGACGCTGACAATCACATGGTTACCGTGGCCGACAACGGTATCGGTATGAATCGCGACGAGGTCATTGCCAATATCGGCACCATTGCCAAGTCTGGCACAAAGCAGTTTATGGAGTCACTGACAGGTGATCAGCAGGAAGACGCCAGGCTGATCGGACAGTTCGGTGTCGGTTTCTACTCTGCTTTTGTGGTTGCAGATAAAGTGACACTGACCACTCGCAAGGCAGGTGATGAAGCGTCACAGGGCGTGATGTGGAGAAGCGAAGCGACCGGCAGCTACGAGCTGGAGCAAGTCGAGGTCGCTACTAAAGGCACCACAATTACATTGCACCTGCGTGAAGATTGTCACGACTTTGCCGACAACTGGCGACTTCGCAGCATAATAAAGAAGTATTCAGATCACATTACGTTTCCGATCATGATGCTGGAGGTTATCCATGCGGATCCGGAAGACAAGGACGCTGAACCGAAAACACCGGCGCTGGAAAAAGTCAATGATGCGTCAGCGCTCTGGGCAAGACAGCGCAAAGACATCAGCGAAGACGAATACAAGTCGTTTTATAAACAGGTTTGCAGTGACTGGGAGGACCCGCTTGCCTGGTCCCACAATCATGTGGAAGGTAAATTCGAATACACCTCGCTGCTCTACGTACCCAAGAACGCCCCGTTCGATCTTTATGATGCACAGCAACAGAATGGCATAAAACTCTACGCGCAAAGAGTATTCATCATGGATGAGGCTGAAAAGCTGATGCCGAGATATTTGCGTTTTGTCAAAGGGCTTGTTGACTCAAAAGATCTGCCGCTCAACGTGTCGCGGGAAATACTCCAGAGCAACAAGGTGGTAGAGAGTATCCGTTCGGCATCGGTAAAAAAGATCCTGTCGCTGCTGGAAAATATGGCAGAAAAGGAAGCAGAAAAATACAGCGATTTCTGGACGCAGTTCGGACGCTGCCTCAAGGAGGCACCCGGAGAAGACTTTGCCAACCGGGAGCAGGTTGCCGGGCTGTACCGCTTTGCCTCAACGCAAAAAGGTACCGATGAACAATGTGTGGGATTCAGAGATTACATCTCCCGCATGAAACCCGGGCAGGAGAAGATTTATTACATCACGGCGGACAACTTTGCTGCCGGTAAAAACAGCCCGCATCTTGAAATCTTTGCAAAAAAAGATGTCGAGGTGCTGATTATGTACGACCGTGTTGATGAATGGATGATGTCCTATCTGAATGAGTTCGATGGTAAATCACTCAGCTCAGTGGCCAAAGGTGATCTCGATCTCGGCGAGATTCAGGATAAAGAAGAGAAAGAACAGCAGGAGTCGGTTGAGAAGGAATCTGAAAAACTGGTATCCAGGCTGAAGGATCAATTGAAGGAAAAGGTCGCGGATGTACGTGTGTCGCATCGATTAACCAATTCTCCTGCCTGTATTGTATTAGGGGAGCAGGACATGGCCATGCACATGCAGCAACTGATGAAGCAGGCCGGGCATGAGATACCCGAGAATAAGCCGACTCTGGAGATTAATCCCGGGCATCCGATACTTAAAAAAATGGATACTGAATCCGACGAAGACAAATTTTCGGACTGGTCACGGATGCTGCTTGATCAGGCGGTGCTTGCAGAGGGCGGTCAGCTTGATGATGCAGCGGGATTTGTCAGCCGGATGAATGAGCTGATTATCGAGCTCAGCGGGTGAGTCTCTTGCGTCAGTTTGTTGAAAGCAAACTATAATTCCGGTCGTCGTCGCAGTAGAATGCGGCTTTTCGCTGGCACGAATAACCTACACCAGAAACTAACTATGAAAAACGTAAGAGCGATGGCGCTTGCAGGAGCTCTCTGCACCGCTATGTCATTTGCCACCCCCGTTTCGGCAGCAGATCCGGAAGCCGGCAAGCTTAAGGCTCAGACCTGCCTCGGTTGTCATGGTGTTGCGCATTATGTGAACACCTATCCTACCTACCACGTACCGAGGCTTGCCGGTCAGCACGAGCAGTATCTGGTCGCTGCGCTCAAAGCCTACAAAGAAAAACAACGCTCACATGCCACCATGCACGCCAACGCATCCTCGCTGAGCGACGAAGACATCGCCGACATTGCGGCATACCTTGCATCTGCCAAATAGCGCTGGAGCCGTTGATGAAACTGAAAACTGTATATTGTGGAGTGATGGCCGCCGCGCTAATGAGTGTTGCGTCCGGATTAGCAATCGCCGGTGGCGATCCGGACCAAGGCAAAGAGCTGTCTGCTACCTGCGCTGCCTGCCATGGTGCGGACGGTAACAGCACCATCCCGACCAACCCGATTCTTGCCGGGCAATATGAAAGCTATCTGGTGCAGGCGCTGAAGGACTATCGCTCGGGTGCGCGCCAGAATGCCATTATGGCGGGGTTTGCAGCGGCGCTTTCTGATCAGGATATAAAAGATCTGGCAGCGTATTTCTCTGAACAGGACTCTGAGCTCGATATACTCGAGCGGTAACAGGATGGTGTGCGCGCTCAGCGCGCGCTTAACGCTTTGAGTTTTTCTTCGCTTAACGCAGGGTCGTTGATCTGTAAATGAAAGCCCTGTTGTTCAAGGTTTTTCAACACTTGCTGCGGATCTTCAGTGGCAAGCTTGCGACGCTCGGCGAGGTTAAATTGCAGTGCAAAATTCAACTCTCCGAGTGCCGGTCTGATCGATGCGGGAATAGCGTCGAAAGCGTCTTTTTCCGGAAGGTAAACATAGCATCCGCTTTTTTTACTGCTGCTGTAAACAAATACATCCAATGGTCTGGTCTCGTGCAAAGTCAGTGGGATCATAGCAGCCGCAGTGCCGGCGCTACTTGTCTGGCTGCAACAAAACCATGACAGATCAGCCAACAACGGTACGGCTTGATAAGTGGCTTTGGTCTGTCCGGTTTTTTAAAACCCGTTCTCTGGCCACAGATGCAGTTGCATCAGGTAAAGTGACGGTGGAAGGGTCCCGTGCCAAACCTTCCCGACCGATATCTGTCGGGCAGCAGCTGGTCGTCAGGAAGGGGCCGTACGATTTTGACATTACCGTGTTGCGGCTGATCGAGAAGCGTGTCGGTGCCAAAGTGGCGGAAAACGCCTACATTGAGAGTGAAAGCAGTGTGCAGAAACGGGTGGAGCTGCAGGAAAAGCACAAAGATGATCGCCTCGCCTCGCAGGGAGAGCGGCTGGCAGGAAAACCCAGCAAACGTGATCGTCGTCTGATTCATCGCTTTAAGAGTGGTGATGGAAGTTAGCTTTGGTCATACCCCGTCATCAGCGGCAATATCGACATTGTAGTGCCGTTGCATTCGAGATAACTGATGCTGATGGCCGCTGGATTAGCCGCTCGAGTGCGAAACCTATTATAAAGGCGACACTGTCTAATGGTGGTCGTCATTAAAATCACCTAAAATTGACGTTTTAGAGAAAGTACAGACTATTGGATTCCCTTCAAACAGGGGCTGACACCCTATTTGTGCTCCTTGGAGCCATCCTCGTTTTGTGGATGCATGCAGGCTTTGCCTTTCTTGAAGTCGGTACCGTCCGAGAAAAGAATCAGGTCAATGCACTGGTAAAAATCATCGGCGATTTCGGTGTTTCTACTATTGGATATTTTTTTATTGGCTATGGTATTGCGTATGGCGTTGATTTTTTTCAACCAGCAGCAGTACTGGCCGAGTCCAATGGTTACCAGCTGGTCAAGTTTTTCTTTCTGCTGACGTTTGCAGCTGCCATTCCTGCCATCGTGTCCGGTGGTATTGCGGAACGCGCGCGGTTCTATCCGCAATTGTTTGCCTCACTGATTATTGTGGCTTTCGCCTACCCGTTCTTCGAAGGCATGGTGTGGAATAATAACTTCGGCTTTCAGGATAAAATTACCGCTTTGGGTGGTCAGCCGTTTCACGACTTCGCGGGTTCTGTCGTGGTGCACGCCATGGGGGGCTGGATCGCTCTGGCTGCGGTTGTATTGTTAGGGGCTCGCAGGGGGCGGTACACGACGCAGGGAAAAGAATTGCTGGCTCATCCTCCATCAAGTATTCCGTTTCTGGCGTTAGGGGCGTGGATCCTGACTGTTGGCTGGTTCGGGTTTAATGTTATGTCTGCACAGGAGGTGGGCGGAATCAGTGGTCTGGTTGCGCTGAATTCACTGATGGCGATGGTTGGAGGTCTGCTTGCCGCGATGTTCGTGGGTCGTAATGATCCGGGATTTGTCCACAATGGTCCGCTGGCGGGACTCGTGGCGGTTTGTGCCGGGTCCGATATCATGCACCCGATAGGGTCGCTGGTGGTCGGTGCTGTCGCGGGCGGATTGTTCGTTTGGATATTTACAGTCACTCAGCACAAACTCAAAATTGATGATGTGCTGGGTGTGTGGCCGTTGCACGGCGTTTGTGGTGCCTGGGGTGGAATTGCCGCTGGTATTTTCGGTTCTGAGCGCCTGGGCGGCATCGGTGGTGTGAGCCTGGTATCGCAGATTATCGGCACTGTCGTCGGGGTAGTGTTTGCGTTGTTGGCGGGCTTCGTTGTTTATTTCGTGTTAAAAATAACCGTGGGGATAAGGCTGAGTGAAGAGGAAGAGTATCTGGGCGCTGATCTGAGTATCCATAAAGTTTCCTCCTCACCTACCTTTAAGTGATAATTCAGCATAAAGTCTGGCTTGATATCTATGAAAAAAATTACTGCAATCATTAAACCGTTCAAACTGGAAGACGTTCGCGAAGAACTATCCAAAGTAGGCGTAAAGGGTGTGACTGTCACCGAAGTCAAAGGGTTCGGTCGTCAGAAAGGACACACAGAGCTGTACCGCGGTGCCGAATACGTTATCGATTTTCTACCGAAAGTAAAGCTTGAAGCGGTGGTCAGTGATGAGCAGCTGGATGAGTGTATTGAAGCGATTACCACTGCTGCCCGTACCGGTAAAATAGGTGACGGCAAGATTTTCATCGAAGATGTAGAGCGGGTCATTCGCATTCGAACCGGTGAAGAAAACGATCAGGCGCTGTAATCGCGCCATTGCTTTGGGCGGCAGGTTTCTGCCTGTGCAGAGCATTGCGCCAAAATTTAAATGATAAAAAACAACATAAAAACCCCTTTCAGTGCTGTGCCAGTACTGCCTGCCGTGTGCTCGTCTGAGTTCGGATATTCCTGTTGAATAACACCGGTGATGTTCTCCGTATTCCTGAGGCAGAACACAATATAGCGCGTGAAAGTATCAGTAAAAACGCGCTGAAAGTCCTGGATCGTTTGAACGAAGCCGGCTTTGAGAGCTACCTCGTCGGTGGCGGGGTGCGAGACCTGTTGCTTGGCAAGCGCCCCAAAGACTTCGATATATCGACGAATGCGAGTCCTGATGAAGTCAGGCAGCTGTTCAAAAACTGTCGTTTAATCGGTCGACGTTTCCGTCTTGCTCATGTGGTATTCGGTCGGGACGTTATCGAGGTCGCTACTTTCAGGGCGGCACACAGCGAGGGCGAGGGTGGCGCTACCGGGGACGGCGGCAGAATTGTCCGTGACAACGTCTACGGGGGCACCGTTGCTGATGACGCCGCTCGACGCGACTTCACCGTCAACGCGCTGTATTACAACATTGCCGATGGCTGTGTGCTTGATTTCTACAACGGCATAGAAGATTTGCGGCGATCGCAACTTGCCTTTATCGGTGAAGCTCAGGCCAGAATTGTCGAAGATCCCGTGAGGGCTTTGCGAGCGGCAAGGTTTGCAGCCAAGCTGGACTTTTCCATTGCCGCCGACGCACTGGCAGCGATTGAGCGGGAACACAGCAAGCTCGGCGACATCCCTCCCGCCAGGCTTTTTGATGAAGTGTTGAAACTGTTGCAGACCGGTCATGGTCTGGACAGTCTGGAAAAGCTGAACGAGCTCGATTTATTCCAGTACCTGTTTCCGTCCGCAGACAATCGGCTGAAACAGGGTGATGAAAAGGCTGCACAGATGTTCAATCTGGCGCTGCAAAACACAGATAAACGTATCCGGGAAGAACTCGCAGTAACACCCGCGTTCATTTATGCTGTTTTTTTGTGGCCGGAAGTCTCGGAAATTGCTGCGAAGCTCCAAGAGCAGGGAGAACCGCCGGTTCAGGCGCTGCACCTGGCTGCAGATGAGGTGATTCCGGGCCAGCTCAAGCGCACTTCACTGCCTCGTCGCTTTTCTGTGCCCATGCGGGAAATCTGGACGTTACAGCCCAGGTTTCAAAAAACTCAGGGAAAACGGGCCAAATTGCTGATAGGCAACCGTCGCTTCCGGGCGGGTTACGATTTTCTGTGCTTGCGGGCTCAAATCGGCGAGGTGCCGCAAGCGCTTTGTGATACCTGGGAGCGTATGCAGCAAACGCCCGAAGCGCAGGCGGCCATTGAGGCATCCCGGCAACGTGCGTCGCCTGTTCGACGACCGCGCGGCAGAAAAAAAAGCCGTTCTCAATGAAACGCAACAGGTGAAAACGCAAAACTAACGCCTTGTCGATCCCGGTGACGAGAATTACGTAGCTGTGTAAAAATACACGAAGTAAGCCGGTTTATGCGAGACTGCACCGCAACGGGTGCAGGGCCGAAGAAGAGAGATTCCTGAATGCCAGATACACTTCGATATATTGCTGTTGAAGGACCTATCGGTGTGGGTAAAACCACACTTGCCAAACGGCTCGCCAAATCCTTGCGTGGGCGACTTATTCTGGAAACCCCCGAAAACAACGCGTTTCTGGATGATTTCTATCGTAATCCGCAAGAGTACGGATTGCCGGCGCAACTTCAATTTCTTT
>JAHDHK010000368.1 GCA_020631335.1 Chromatiales bacterium | reverse complement strand
AGTAACGATGGTGAGCCTCTGTCAATTCCGGTCTCATGTACATCGGCAAGCTTGCAATCATTAAAGGGGAATCTCTAAGTTATAACCATCGCAGTATTTCCGCACATCAGTCGTTATGCAATCTGAAAAAATGCTCATGAATTAGTTAGCCGCATACGCGATTTCTATCATTCAATTAGTGTACATTGCTGCGATAATTTTACGATATCCAGCACAAGCTGCTGATTATAAAACGCTGCTGATTATAAGCACGCCATTCAATACACTGTGTTGGATGACTCAAATCGAGCACAATTTGCGAAACCGTTCAAGCCTCGCACGGGTCAGGTCGATACACCCGCCAGTCAGGCCTGAGCGCAGGATAATTTGGCTGCTTTGCAGCCTCAGCACTCCTGACCAGGCTTCTCAAGGAAGGAGAAGATACCATGAACCAGCAGCAAGAATTCCTGCAGTACCTCTATGAGACCGCGTCTGATACGGTCGACTTTGCCTCGAAAGAGCACCAGAACCGGCTCTATCGACTGGCGAACCAGCTCACCGACTGCCCTCCGAGCCAACGGCAAGACAAAGCCGCCGAACCCGGTGCACCAATTGAATTTCGTATAGCGTCGCTACTACGCGATTCTCAGACAGCAGTTCACGCTATAACGCAACCGCTTAAAATTGCGATTGTCTTTGCCATGTGGGGAGAACATAACCGTCTGCACCCGCGTAGCGACACTAATCCGAATGGCGAAGATGCACTGCAAGTAAAACTTGATCAGCTATCCTGGCTGTTTGATCGCAGCCAGATCGACTGGACCCTGTATGCCGTGGACGACGGTTGCCCCCATAAAAGCGGCGAGATAGCAATCACGGTTGCCCAATCACACCCGCAAAGCGAGCGGCTTAATGTCGCCTGGCTCGACCAGCATCTGCCCACGTTCAAGGGACCGCTGCGCGGGCTTAAAAGTGCAGATGATTCGCGCAAGGGGGGTGCAGTAATCCATGGCTGCGAACTCGCACTTGAAGACGATGTTGATGCAGTGATATACACTGACGCCGACAACTCAGTACACCTGGGACAGCTTGGACTGTTACTGGAATCATATTCTGATGGCTATGATGTCGTACTGGGCAACCGGAAGGATCCGGCATCAGTACTGGTAAAACAGGAGGCACGCTGGGGCATAGGTATAAAATTAATGCGTCATATGCAACGCATGGTAGGCCAGGCGATCTTTGATACCGGAATCCGGGATACCCAGGCAGCATTCAAGCTATACAGTAAGCCCGCACTGGAAGAGATATTAAAAAATCCGACTGTTTTTGATTTTTCATTCGACACTGACTGGCTGATGGCGTGTTTAGCTAATGACGTAAGCTTCACGACCCGACCGTTTGCATTTATCGACTCTGCCGCTGAATCAGCCTCTATTGTACAGGGCCCGATGTCTACCTGGTATGGATTGCTTAAGGGTCTGGTGCAGCAGGTTCGCGCGCATGACGTCAGCTACAATGCAGAAATGTGTGATGTCATTGATCGTCAAATACGTGGAGTCTCAGACCTCGAAGCATTGATTGACTATCTGCCTGTGCAACTTGAAGAGGCGGCCGACACTGAACTGGGCAGTCCTTCGTTGATGTCTCCAGCGGAGATAGAAAACTGGATTGCCCAGTGCAAAGAATTTCACGGACGAAAAGCGGCCTGATCGATCTCAACCGGTGATACACATTGCCGCAGAGTCGACGTAAATTTCCGGCCTAAGCAAGACTATGCATTCCGGGCATTCGGGGCAACGCTGTTGCGTTGCCCCGAACCAACCTAATATTCCGGAAGCAAAGTTACCGTAAGAGACTACGATAAACTGCGATGCATTCTATGACTTTGACAGGCCTGCTTCGTAGTCACAAATCACTTTGTCCGTATGACTTTCCGGATTTGACACGACTATAAAGCGCAAATCCATAGTTGAATGATTAAACAACTGGTGTACCGACAGTGCAGGAACATGAAGTCCATAGCCGGCGTGCACGTCTACCGTACTGCCGTCTATCTCGATAGTGGCAACCCCCTCAAGTACGTAGAAAAATTGCTGACTCTTCCGGTGAAAATGCCTGCTCTCGCAATCACCCGGTGGCACCAGCTCTTCAATGATACTGAGCTGTTCACTTTTCAATAGATGCCAGCCACTGGACGCCTGCCCCCACTGGTAACTTTCTGCGTTACTTCTGCCCACAGCTAAGCTCATTTTTGCTCCGTTTCGTTGAAATACATAACATTGGCTTTTTCAACCTGCATCATGGTGTTCGGGTTGCGTGCACCTACTCGTTGATTATGTACCAGCGCCAACAGACTTTCGCTGCAGGTATCGCTCGCGCCAAACCACCAGTAAACCACCACTGACAATGAATAGAACACCAGGAAACAATGAGTCGAAAGGCGTTTCGGCAAAAAACCACCAGCCAAGAAAAAACGAAAACGGTATACCGAAATACTCAAACGGCGACAGACTACTGGGTTCGGTCATCCGGTAGGCGGAAATCAGCAGGTATACCGCTGTGCCACCGACACTCCCCATCACAATAAACCACAACCAGTCATTGAGGGATGTAAGCACTACCGGGGTACCATTGATAACCACAACCACCAGCGAGGCCAGCACTGCGCCGACGGATGCATAGATACTTATCAGCGCGGTGGAATCTTCACTGCGAAAATACCTGGATGATATGCTGGTTAATGCATAGAAAAACGCAGCGGCGACAGGCAGCAGTGCCACTAAATTGAATGCATCACGCCCCGGCTGCATAACCATCACCACACCGGAAAATCCAAGTACGACAGCAAACCCTCGTACCCATCCCACCCTGTGCCCGAGCAGAGGTACAGATAAAGTGGTCACGAATAGCGGCCCCGAAAATGCGAGTGTAGTTGCCGTTGCCATTTCCATATGGACCAGTGCCGAGTAAAACGATATTTGAGCAAAAATCAACAACACCCCACGGCCCAATGCCAGTTGCCACAAGTCAAGCTTTAGTGATCGTCCACCTCGATGCCAGCTTGCCGAGAACACCAGAACAAGCACATGAGGAAGCATGCCGAACAGGTTTCGATAAAGCGCTATTTGTTCAACCGGGTAACGCCCACCCATGTGTTTAATAAGTGCGCCCTGCACATCGAACAAAAAAATTGCCAGAATTACTGTGGCTACGGCACGATAAAACATGCTATCCGGGCATTCAGTGCTCACTTAAACGGGTCTGCGTACGGCAATGCTACAGCGTGGCATATAAAGAAAGGCATTCACCAACAGACCGTAACGAAAAACAAAA
>JAHDHK010000082.1:16447-20513 GCA_020631335.1 Chromatiales bacterium | reverse complement strand
GGCTGACTTATCCAGGTTCTGTCGAATGACATCATGAGTGAATTCGTTGGTATGGGTGATATGACAGACTACCTGTGCCGGGTGATCATCCTCACTGCCAAGGTAGGAAAATACCGGACGCGGTGTATCACCCGGCTGCGCTTCAAGTTGGGAATAATCAATCGTGCGGCCATCTATACGTGGTGGCGTACCGGTTTTAAGTCTCGCTACTCTGAAGGGTAATTCACGAAGGCGATCTGCCAGCGCTATAGACGGCGCATCCCCTGCCCTGCCACCGGCATTCTGTACATCACCGATATGAATTTTACCCCCGAGAAAGGTGCCGACCGTCAGCACAACAGCACGGGCGTAAAACTTCAGTCCACTTTGAGTGACGACACCTGTGCATTGCCGGCCCTCGACGATAAGGTCATCAACAGCCTGTTGAAATAAGTACAGATTCGGTTGGTTCTCAACGGCCAGTCTGATCGCCGCTCGATACAAAGCCCGGTCAGCCTGGGCTCTCGTGGCGCGCACAGCAGGACCTTTTCTCGCATTGAGTGTACGAATATGTATACCGGCACTGTCTGCAGCTTTAGCCATGATACCGCCGAGCGCATCAATTTCTTTAACCAGATGGCCTTTACCTATCCCCCCGATTGCCGGGTTGCAACTCATCTGCCCGATCGTTTCAATGTTATGCGTCAGTAATAGCGTTTGCGCACCGGCACGACTCGCCGCAAGCGCCGCTTCAGTACCCGCATGGCCACCGCCGACCACAATGACGTCATATTGATGGTTCATAACATTACTTTAATTATCTAGTTTGCCGTTCAAATCGGCTTTCAGCCGGATAAAGCCGTTTGTCGTCGATTAACAAACGCTCGCCTGTGTTGGTATGCGCCAGGCCTTCTGGCGGTTTCATTCACCGACGCCCCGTCTAAGTGTTGCAAGTGTAGCGCTTTTTCAATATCGACGATCGGAGCAGTACCGGAAATTCCTTAAAAAGCTCTGGCTCCGTAACATGCTTCAGCTGCAAATAGTCTGCTTTGATGATCTTCACCTGTCAGCAAACCCGACGCTCAGAAAAAGTAAGAGCCCTTATCTAACAGGCTGTTGAAAATCTAACAGGCTGTTGAAAAACTGTTGCGCTAGTTATTGCGTTGGGTCTGAGAGCGTTAAATTCACCTTGAAGCGCCAGCCCGGTCAAAATGCTCATTTATACCCCGTCAACTGCGCTTTTTCGGGTGCCCTTGTGAGCAGTAAGGGGCCTTCTCAGGCCGTCGCTCAACACGTTTTTCAACACCCTGCTAGTCAGATCGCATCGCCGGTAATTTATTTGCCAATGCAGAATTTACCGAATATTTCGCCCAGCAGATCATCGGCACTAAACTCACCGGTAATCTGGCCAAGCTGCAGTTGAGCCGCCCGCAGCTCCTCGGCAGCAAGTTCACCGGCCGCATATTCCATTAGTTGCGCGCGTGCGGTTATCACATGTTCGCACGTTTGTTCCAATGCTCGCAGGTGACGCCGACGGGCCATAAAAGCACCCTCGGGTGACTGCCGATATCCAGCGTGCTGCTTGATAGACTGTTTCAACAGATCGATGCCCCGGCCTGTTTTAGCAGAGACAAGCAAACCGTCCGGGTGCACTGCCTCAGGTGCCAGGTCGGCCTTGTTGTAAATAAATAATTTACTCGCACTGTGGTCCGGCTGTTGAAAAAGTGCTTCGGCCTTACCCTGCATACCAGCGACACCGATGACCAATATAAGGTCAGCAGAATGCAGCTGCTCTCTGGCCCGTCTGACCCCTTCCTGCTCCACAACATCTGTCGATTCACGGATACCCGCAGTGTCGATCAGATAAATTGGCAAGCCGTCTATCACAATATGTTCGCGCAATACATCCCGGGTAGTGCCGGCAATATCAGTCACGATGGCTGTCTGTTGCTGAGACAAAGCGTTTAACAGGCTGGATTTTCCGACATTGGGTTCACCGGCAATGACCACATTCAGCCCTTCGCGCAGTACCCTGCCCTCTGCCGCGCGCGCCAGTGTGGCTTTGATTATCTGATCGAGCTCGAGCAACTTTAACGTGAGTGTTTCATCGCGCAAAAAATCGATTTCTTCTTCGGCAAAATCCAGCGCAGCTTCGATATAGACACGCAGTTCCGTCAGGCGATTTGTAATATCGTTGACCTGATTTGAAAACTCCCCGCTGAGTGATCGTACCGCCGCACGTGCGGCTTCGATACTGTCGCTCTCAATGAGATCCGCTACCGCTTCCGCCTGAGCAAGATCAAGTTTGTTATTCAGGTAGGCTCGTTCGGTGAATTCTCCCGGTCGAGCATGTCGGGCGCCGGCCGCCAATGCCACCTGTAACAACTGATCCAGAACAAACTGGTTACCGTGCGCCTGCAACTCGAGCACATCCTCACCGGTGTAGGAGTCCGGTCCGGCGAAAAAAAGTGCAATTCCTTTATCAACCGGTGTGCCGCTTAGGTCTTTGAAAGACAGATAGCGAGCCTGCCGGGGTAACAAGTGACTACCGGTGATAACCGCGGCAATCGACGATGCCGCGGGTCCGCTGACTTTTACTACCCCGATTGCCCCTTTGCCTCTGGCAGTGGCAATGGCGGCAATCGTATCGCTCATAGACGGTTACTTTTCCGCCAGTACATGCCGCGTAATATAGTACTGCTGCGCAATAGACAAGGTGTTGTTAACCACCCAGTAAAGTACAAGACCCGCGGGGAAAAAGGCAAAAAATACGGTGAATATCAGCGGCATGAACATAAATACTTTCTGCTGAATAGGATCAACCGGTGCCGGGTTGAGTTTCTGCTGGATAAACATGGTAACGCCCATAATCACTGGCAGAACGTAGTATTTATCCATCAGAGAAAGATCTTCTATCCACAAAATCCACGGGGCCTGGCGCAGCTCAACGCTCTCAAGTAAAACCCAGTAGAGAGAAATAAATACCGGTATCTGTACCAGGATGGGTAAACAACCACCGAGCGGATTTACTTTCTCTTTTTTATAAAGCTCCATGGTTGCCTGGCCCATTTTGGCCCGGTCATCCCCGTAACGTTCCTTCAATGACATTAACTGCGGCTGCAGTTTACGCATCCGGGCCATCGATCGATAACTGGCCTCGGAAAGCTTGTAGAAAAGTAGCTTGATACACATCGTGACACCAACGATGGCCCACCCCCAGTTACCGACAAGTGAGTGAATCTTCTGCAACAACCAGAATATCGGCTTGGCAATAACAGACAGAAATCCATAGTCGACCGTAAGATCGAGGTGCGGGGCAACTTCGCGCATGCGATCCTGAATCTTTGGACCCACGAATAATCCGGTTGCCAGTTTTCCGGTGCTGTTTGCCGCTATCTGCAGCGGCTCGGACTGGAGCCCGATAATGTAGCGCTGTTGAGGAGAAGACAGTGCCTTGGTGTAGATGGTTGAAGTTTCTTCCTGCGACGGGATCCACGCACCCACAAAGTAGTGTTCGATAATTGCTGCCCAGCCACCCAGTGATCGGCGTGAGTTCGACGGATCGGAAAAATCTTCAAAGTCTATTTTTTCGTACCGGTCTTCCGGCGTGCTGACCACACCGCCAATAAAAGTGTAGATAAAGCTTTGGGTCTCATCATCAGTGACCGGCTTACGACGCAGTTGACGATACTGGTTAACGTTAATGCTTTGACCGCTGTTATTTTGGATCTCGTATTCAAGATCTATCAAATAGCGATCCCGGTAGAAAATGTAGGTCTTTGTGACTGTCATGCCGCTTTCAGATCTCCAGACAAGCGGGACACGCAGAGATTCCTGATTTTCATCGAGAATGTATCGGTCTTTCTCTATCGCAAATTCACTGTGATGACTCGGGGCATCGAAATTGTTGGACTGAAGTCCCGACTGCGCGACGAAATATTCAGCACTGGTGTTACTCATCAGCACAAAAGGATCATCAGGTGTTTGCAGCGAAGTTGGATATTGCAACAGACTCACGTTGTTTATATCCCCTCCTTTGCTGCTGATTTTTACCCGCAGTGTGTCGGTTTCAACAGTGATTTCCTGC
>JAHDHK010000082.1:9377-16437 GCA_020631335.1 Chromatiales bacterium | reverse complement strand
CGGAGATGCCGTGGTACCAGAATCGGTGACCGGCGCAGGCAGATCATCACCCGCTACCGGCAACGCAGTATCAGATTGATCAATGTTGACCGTGCTGCCTACCTCTGCATCGTTAGTCGCCACCGGAGTCGGAGCGACCGGTTTAGGACCGTAATCGATTTGCCAGGACGTCCACACCTGCAGCAATAAAAACCCGAGCGCCGCCCACAACAGAATACGTTGATTATCCATCGTTGCTGTTTCCGTTAATTTTGTCGTTGGTGTGGCTTGTGGAGAGGCTATCGATACTGCCAGCCGGTTTTTGTCTGCTTTTTTCGTCTGGCACCGGATCATATCCGCTACCGCCCAGCGGGTGGCAGCGACCTATTCGTTTCAGGCCGAGCCATAGCCCACGGCCGGCACCATGGTGTTGTATTGCAGTGAGCATATATTCAGAACAGGTTGGTATGTATCGGCAGTGAGCTGGAAGTAGCGGACTCAGAAATCGCTGATAACACCGGATAAGGGCAACCAGTGATGCTTTCAGCGCGCGGCGCATTTTAACGTAATACGCGCCCAATGTTTATCAAGGCTTGCGCGCAATTCCGAGTTTCCGGCAGATTGACAGTTTGCACTGGGCAGCACCACCACATCCACCCCTGGCAGATTGGTTTGCGTTCTGAATGATTCGCGAGTAATACGCTTCACGCGATTGCGGTCAACGGCTCTTTTTATTTTTTTTTTCGCCACCGCCATTCCGAGCCGCGGCTGGTCGCTTTCGTTTTTTTTAAACAACACAGTCCAGAACTTATCTGCACTGCGAAAGTTGTTTTTAAATACCGGGGAAAACTGCGCTGGCGTTAGTAACCTGCTTGCTCGCTCAAAGCGACAGTCAGCGCCGTCAGTTGCTACTCGTTTGTGAGGCGTTTTACTTTCTTGCGGCTGCTGCGCCGCTGCCATGGTGCTGTCAGTGCTGTTGCCAGCTGACGATTTAGGCTGACAGACGTCGTCTGCCTTTAGCACGTCTGGCACGAATTACTGCGCGACCACCACGAGTGGCCATGCGCGCTCGAAAGCCGTGAGTTCGCTTGCGACGCAGATTGCTTGGCTGGAATGTTTGTTTCATTGCTGATTACCAATTGGCTGACGCTGTACAGATCAGAAGTTCGAGGAGTGAAACCGCTCAATTATGGCGCTAAAGAGGGGTGTTAGTCAATAATTACAACTGCCCTTTTTAACAGATTCACCTGTGGATAACTTTCCCTAACAGTAATAGACTATTTTCAGGATTTCGTGTGGTCTCCCTTTCTGCATAGTTGCCGGCTCGTGTAAGTTTTACGTCCCGACAGCACAGGTAGTCATATTTGCAGCCTCTGAGATAAGCGGACAATAATCAAAAGCGCCCGCAAACATTCGATTTCTACCGCACCTTTTGCCTGCCAAATAATTGAAATATCTACACTACCGGGGAGTGTGTCTCGTTGTCGGTCTGGAATCGCTGTCTGTCACATCTATCAAACGAACTGTCTCTGGAAGAGATGAATACCTGGGTACTTTGTCTTCAGCCGATGGAGACCGCCGAAGGGATCCGTCTGCTTGCGCCCAACCGGTTTGTTCATGACTGGGTGAAAGACAATTACGCTGAACGGATATCCGAAATTGCGAGTGCGCTCGCACAACGCCCGGAATTCGCGGTTCGATTCGACATCGGGAGCGGTGAAATTGCTGCCCCGGCCAAACCTCTAGCACCACCGGATAACAACGCATTCTCTCAGCCGTTTGAACGTCCGGCAGTTAGCCAGCCGTTTAACTCTGCCCTGAATCCCAATTTTAACTTCGACACCTTTATCGAAGGTAAATCGAATCAGATAGGACGGGCAGCCGCCATTCAGATTAGCGAAAATCCCGGCGTATCCTACAACCCGCTGTTTATCTATGGCGGAGTCGGGCTGGGCAAAACACATCTGATGCACGCAGTGGGCAACCTGATGGTCAGCCGGGGCAAAACACGGGTGAAATATCTGCACTCCGAACGTTATGTGCGTGAGATGGTCAAGTCACTGCAGACCGGTACAATCAACGATTTCAAAAGCCACTATCGAAGTCTGGACGCACTTTTAATTGATGACATTCAGTTCTTTGCAGGTAAAGATCGATCTCAGGAAGAATTTTTCCACACCTTCAATTCACTGATAGAAGCCGGACAGCAGATCATTCTGACCAGTGACCGTTATCCGAAAGAAATAAACGGTGTGGAGGAAAGATTAAAATCGCGCTTCGGCTGGGGGCTGACTGTTTCTCTGGAACCACCGGAACTGGAAACTCGCGTGGCGATTCTCAATACCAAGGCGGAGCAATCCGGTTTTACTCTGCCCGATGACGTCAGCTTTTTTATTGCCAAGCATATTGTTTCCAATGTACGCGAGCTCGAAGGTGCATTGCGACGCGTGATCGCCAACTCCGAATTTACCGGAAAGCCGATCACCATGGATTTCGCCAAGGATGCATTGCGCGATTTGCTGGCAGTGCAGGAAAAGCTGGTAACCATCGAGAACATCCAGAAAACTGTCTGTGAGTACTACAAAGTTCGAAGCTCTGAACTCTTGTCGAAAAAGAGAAACCGGAGCATCGCCAGGCCAAGGCAGGTAGCAATGTATTTGTCCAAAACACTGACGCGCCACAGCCTGCCGGAAATAGGTGAAGCATTCGGTGGTCGGGACCACACCACCGTGTTGCACGCAACGCGTAAAATAAAAGAGCTGATACAGTCAGACAGCCGCATTGAAGAAGATCTGAAGATGTTGACCAGGCTGTTATCTTGTTAAGCTGTGAGACAACTGTGGATAACCTGTGCTTTTATTGTTTATGGTCTGTCCAGTGAAAAACTATCACCATTGACGCACTGGTTATCCACAGGTTACACATAAATTATCATAAGCGTATCACTTTGTTTTTATTAAAGAATTGGTTGATATCGTTAGATTTCAACAGCGCTTATTATCATTAATTAGATATATAGATACTTAACTACTATTAATGAAATTCTCGATATCGAAATTGGAATTGTTCCCACCCCTTCAGCAGGTTGTCGGTGTCGTGGAGCGAAAACAAACACACGAAGTGATGTACAACTTGTTGTTTGAAGCATCTGATGATTCATTGCAGATGACCGGTACAGACAATGAGGTTGAGCTGCAGACTCGTATTCCGTTGATTGTTACTGAACCGGGTAGAACAACCATTCCGGCCAGGAAGCTGTTTGATATTTGTCGCTCTCTGGATGACAGTGCGCGACTCGACTTCGAAATTGTTGCTGACAAAGCGAAAATTCGTTGCGGCAAGAGTCGATTCACTCTGGCGACGCTGCCGGTTGATGAATTTCCGCTGGTAGGAGAACTGAGTGACACCATTGAAGTTTCATTACCTCAGCAGGAACTCGAAACAGCGATAAAACGCACCTCATTTGCGATGGCTCAGCAAGATGTGCGTTATTACCTGAATGGTCTGTTATTGCAGCTGAGTGAAAATGAATTGTGTTGTGTCAGTACTGACGGGCATCGTCTCGCACTGCATAAAACGGATGCAGCGATAGAAACCACTGAATCGGTTAAGGCCATTATCCCTCGAAAAGCGATCACTGAGCTATCTCGATTAATGGATGGCAGCGATACTCGCATTGAACTGTCATTGAATGAGAAACATCTACGGATCAGGCTGGGGGCATTGCAAATGACCAGCAAATTAGTTGAAGGAAAATTCCCGGACTATGAAAAAGTGATCCCGCTCGACAGTAACAATGTTGCTTTGGTCGATCGTGAGTTGTTCAGACAATCGTTAACTCGAAGTGCGATCCTGGCCAATGAAACCTATAAGGGCGTGAGGTTGATGCTGGACAAGGAAATGTTGGGCATACAAACCAATAACCCAAAGCACGAAGAAGCAGAAGATGAGCTCGAGATAGACTACAGCGGAGATCCCATCGAAATAGCGTTCAACGTGGTTTACCTGCTGGACGTACTAAACGCGGTTAATTCAGATACCGTGGCTCTGAATATCAAGGACAATACCAGCAGCATGGTCATCAATCCCGGCGACAGTAAACAGAGCACCTATGTGGTTATGCCGATGCGTTTGTAGCGTCTCTTGACGGCACAGCTTACTGTTCAGCTGAGGAAATCGCTGAGTTCAGTGCAAAAATGCAAGGAAACGGCGGAGTCTGTCACCTCCGGTAGATACCCATGCGACTGACATCGCTCGATGTCAACAATGTTCGAAATATTGAACATGTCCAGATAAGCCCAGCGCCCGGATTCAATTTATTCTTCGGCAAAAACGGCGCGGGAAAAACAAGCCTGTTAGAGGCTATCGCGATATTGTCGACAGGACGGAGTTTCCGTTCAGGTAAAGTCGGCACGGTAATTCGCTCATCACAGGATCAACTTACCATCAGCGCAGAGGTTCGAACTGTCCTGGAGTTGGCCTCAAATCGAATCGGTATTCAAAGAGGGCTTAAAGAAACCGTTGTTCGCATCAACGGAGAAAACGTCAATAGAATTTCGGCGTTGGCCAAAGCACTACCCTGTGTGACGGTCTCTACCAGCAATCACGAGCTCATTGAGGGCGGATCTGCCGGCCGCAGAGCATTCCTGGACTGGATGTTGTTTCACGTGGAACCAACTGCCCATGAATGGTTTCAAAGATATCGTCACGCGCTGGTTCAAAGAAATGCAGCGTTGAAAAGTAATTCGCGAGACGAATTAATCCGCATGTGGCATCCGGAACTAATAGAAACCGGACAAAAAATTGATGCTGGTCGTAAACAGCTTCTTGAGATTTTTAAAAACAAAATTGGTCAGGTTTTACTTGAATGGCCAGGTGACCTGTCACCGGATTTTCATTATCGAACTGGTTGGCCCGAAGGTATTTCGTTGTCGGATGGATTATCAAGGCTGGATCAGTGTAGAAGACGGGGTGTTACTTCTGTGGGTCCACATAGAGCAGATATTGTTGTGAAGTCAGGCCAACAGGAATCCAGATACGTTCTGTCCCGTGGGCAACAAAAGTTGTTAGCTGCGCAAATGCGTTTATTACAAATAGAGATTTATCAGGAAAATCAGAAACAGGCGCCCGTGGTGTTATTTGATGATCTCCCGTCCGAATTGGATGATTCAGCTCGGCTGGCAATATTTAATTATCTCCAAAAGAAAAATGCCCAGGTCTTTATCACGAGTGTTGATGATGTCTCTGCCAATTTACAATATGACTGTGAATTGTTTCACGTGGAGCAGGGAAAAGTTGAAAAAGTGATATACTAGAGAGTTCGCTGACGAAGATGCGTTATGACTGAAGAAAACGATAATAATAATGCCGATTATGGCGCAGATAACATCAAAGTTCTGAAAGGACTTGATGCGGTACGAAAAAGACCGGGCATGTACATCGGCGACACAGATGACGGGACCGGCTTACATCACATGGTGTTTGAGGTTGTCGATAACTCGATAGATGAAGCCCTGGCGGGGCACTGCAGTAAAATTACAGTGACTGTTCACATGGACAACTCAGTCACTGTGACAGACGACGGTCGCGGTATACCTGTGGATATGCACGAAGAAGGGAAATCGGCAGCCGAAGTCATCATGACTGTGCTGCATGCCGGTGGTAAGTTCGACGATAACTCCTATAAGGTTTCCGGTGGTTTGCACGGCGTCGGTGTGTCGGTCGTAAATGCATTGTCTGAAACGCTCAAACTCACAATTCAGCGATCCGGGAAAATTCACGAACAGAACTACGTCGACAGCGTACCGGTTGAAGACCTGAAAATAATCGGAGACACCGATCAATCAGGTACAGCAATACATTTCAAACCCAGTGTTGGAATCTTTGCGATAACCGAATTTTCCTATGATGTGCTGAAAAAAAGGCTTCGGGAGTTATCGTTTTTAAATAGCGGTGTTCGCATTGATCTCAAAGACGAGCGAAGCGATCAGGCAGAGACGTTTGAGTACGAAGGCGGGATAGCTGCATTTGTCGAGCATCTAAATAAAAATAAAACGGCATTGCATAATCCGCCGATTCACTTGAAACAGTTCAAGGAAGAAGCAGAAGTAGAGGTGGCGTTGCAGTGGAACGATTCCTACCAGGAAAATATTTACTGTTTTACAAATAATATCCCGCAAAAAGATGGCGGAACGCACCTTGCCGGTTTCAGAGCAGCGCTTACTCGAACGCTCAACAGCTATATGGACAGCTCAGGTATCAGTGCCAAAGCAAAGGTTGATACTACCGGTGACGATGCCCGCGAAGGTCTGACTGCTGTCTTGTCCGTTAAAGTACCCGATCCAAAATTTTCATCTCAAACCAAAGACAAACTGGTGTCATCTGAAGTCAGAACGGCGGTAGAGACATCGATGAATGAAAAGCTGTCTGATTTTCTCGCAGAAAACCCGAATGAAGCCAAGACAATTACTGCCAAAATTATCGAGGCGGCAATGGCGCGGGAGGCAGCACGCAAAGCCAGAGAAATTACCAGACGGAAAGGTGTACTCGATATTGCCGGTCTGCCTGGAAAACTGGCAGATTGTCAGGAGAAAGATCCAGCAAAATCAGAGATTTACCTGGTAGAGGGTGACTCTGCGGGCGGCTCGGCAAAGCAGGGACGTGATCGGCGTACACAGGCAATATTGCCGCTGAAAGGAAAAATTCTGAATGTAGAGCGCTCACGCTTCGACAAGATGCTTTCGTCTCAGGAAGTCGGGACGTTGATTACCGCACTGGGTTGCGGCATCGGCAAAGGCGATGACTATAACTACGAAAACCTGCGTTATCACCGTATTGTTATTATGACCGATGCCGACGTCGACGGTTCTCACATACGCACTTTGCTGCTGACCTTTTTCTATCGCCAATTGCCTGAACTCATCGAAAAAGGGCACGTGTATATCGCTCAGCCACCGCTTTACAAAGTGAAGCGTGGTAAACAGGAGCGTTACGTGAAAGACGATGCTGAGTTGAATGAGTATCTGCTTGAACTGGCCATGACTGATGCGCAGCTGTCCAGCGGACAAGTCAGTCTGGACTC
>JAHDHK010000082.1:427-9367 GCA_020631335.1 Chromatiales bacterium | reverse complement strand
AGCTCACCGCACTGGCACAGCAATACAATCACGCGACTGATTCGATGGATGTACTGTCCCGCAGAATTGATCGCGTAGTACTCGAGCAATTCCTGCATATAGGCGTGCTGACGGAAGCGCAATTAACTGACAAACAAGCGGTAGAGGCATGGGCCGGGCTGCTGCATGAAAGCCTGATGCAGAACAGTAGCGACGGCAACATGTATCAGCAACGTGTAATTACTGCCGAAGATGGCAGATACGGTGTCGAACTGGAGCGCTGGCTACATGGCAACAAGCATACGATCCGTCTCGACCCCACGTTGTTCGGCACCGCTGAATATAAAGTAGTTGCTGATCTGGCGACAAAGCTTGGTGAACTCATCGTTGATGGAACCACAGTAAAACGCGGCGAAAAAGAATTCGAAGCCGATTCTTTCCCTGAAATCATGGAATGGCTGATGAAGGAAGCTAAGCGTGGTCAGACAATCCAGCGGTATAAAGGATTAGGGGAGATGAACCCGGATCAATTGTGGGAAACAACCATGAACAGTGAAGTTCGGCGTATGTTGCAGGTAAGAATAGAAGATGCAATGGCGGCGGATGAAGTTTTCACCACGCTGATGGGAGATCAGGTGGAACCCCGAAGAGACTTCATCGAGCGCAACGCGCTGTCAGTGTCAAACCTGGATGTGTAGTACCACATAAGAACACACGACCCCCGTTGCTAACACGGGGTCGTGCAGTGTGCTTTGCACCGGTATGATTCGCTCATTATCGTATAACCCGGCCAGTCGTCACCCATGAACGGTATTCTGAAACTCCCTGCGTTTTCCTCCATTGATATTGCATCCGTAGAAGCAAAGCTCGATAGCATGCTTGCTGCTGCTAATGTTCGAATCAGTGAGCTCGAAAAACAGACCACCCCTGACTGGCAGAATTTTGTCCATCAACTTGATCTGTTAAGCGATGAGGTGGAGCGGTTCTGGTCGCCTGTGCGGCATATGAATTCGGTGATGAACAATGAACAAATCAGGGAAGTTTACAACGCCTGCAAAAGTAAATTGAGCGCATGGCAGACAGAACTCGGACAAAACAGCGCTCTGTACAACAATATGCAGGAAATCGCAGACAGTGAGGTGATGGCCACCTTAACTGCGGGCCAGCAAAAAGCGATTACTGACAGCCTGAGATCATTCAAACTCGGTGGTGTTGCATTGCAGGGACCAGAGAAAGTGCGGTTCAAAGAAGTTGCTTTGCAACTCAGTAAATTATCCAGCAAGTATCAGGATAACGTGCTCGATGCGACTAAAGCCTGGGAGAAAGTGTTTGAGGAAAAAGAAGCACTATCAGGCCTGCCACAGTCGTCGCTCGATCTGGCGGCACAGGCAGCGGCCCATATTGGAAAGTCCGGCTACAGACTGACTCTTGAATTTCCCAGCTATCACGCGGTAATGACGTTTGCCGATGACAGAAATCTGCGCCAGGAGATGTACACCGCATTCACTACCCGTGCATCCGACCAGGGACCGGTCACCGGTTTTGACAACGCACCGGTGATTGAAGAGATCATAGCGCTGCGGCAGGAAAAGGCAGCGCTGCTCGGTTTTGAAAACTACGCCGAGTATTCCATAGCCAGCAAAATGGTTGAAACGCCCCGACAGGTAGTGGATTTTATCGATGACTTGTCTGATAAAGCGAAACCACAGGCAATTCGTGACTTTAGTGAGTTGGCCGAATATGCGCGTAGAGAACATAATATTGAATCCATTCAACCTTGGGATATTGGCTATTACTCCAACAAACTGAAAAAGCAGCGCTACGCGTTTTCTGAAGAAGATCTGAAACCCTATTTTCCGGCGTCAGTAGCGATTCCCGGACTATTCGCGGTAACCGCCAGATTGTTTAACGTGACTATCACAGAGATAGAAGACGCTGATGTTTGGCATGAAGATGTCCGACTTTTTCAGATCTCGGATAGTCAGGGCAGGTTACGTGGTGCGTTCTATATGGACAACTACGCACGGGAAAACAAACGCGGAGGTGCATGGATGGATGCGTGTGTCAGTCGTATGCACACCGACACCGCCACCCAACTGCCAGTGGCTTATCTGACGTGTAACCTGACACCACCTGTGGGTGATTCGCCCGCACTGCTTACTCACAATGAGGTGACGACGCTTTTTCATGAATTCGGTCATGGTCTGCACCACATGCTGACGATGGTCGACTACCCGTCAGTAGCCGGAATCAGCGGAGTCGAATGGGATGCCGTTGAGTTACCTAGTCAGTTCCTTGAGAACTGGTGCTGGGAGAGAGAGTCGCTCGATATGATCAGCGGTCATTTTGAAACCGGTGAAAAGTTGCCGCAGGATTTGCTCGAAAAAGCGCGTGCGGCGAAAAACTTCCAGTCAGGCCTCAGCACCATGAGACAGCTTGAATTCGGACTGTTCGACATGAAGCTGCATATGCATACCGAAAGTCTGCAGGCGGCTGATATCCAACAGCTGTTAAACGATATACGCTCGAGAGTAGCGGTCTATCCGGTACCTGAGTTCGTTCGGTTTCAAAACGCTTTTTCGCATATTTTTGCCGGAGGGTATGCTGCCGGTTACTTCAGTTATAAATGGGCTGAGGTGCTCTCGTCAGATGCGTTTTCCCGATTTGAAGAAAACGGTATTTTTGATCAGCAGACTGGTATTGAGTTCCTGCAATGCATTCTGGAGCAGGGGGGAACTCGAAAAGCGATTGAACTGTTTGTTGAGTTCCGCGGTAGACAACCTCAGATAGATGCATTGCTCAGACACACGGGTCTTGCCGCCTGAGCCCGGCCGTTAATACTCATTTCTAAAAAAATAAGCCCTATTGAAATATAAAGATCTCAGGGAGTTTATCGCCGCGCTGGAACAACGCGGTGAACTCAAACGCATCGGTCAGAGCATAGATCCGCATCTGGAAATGACCGAAATATGCGATCGCGTTTTACGCAATGAGGGACCGGCAATTCTGTTTGAAAATCCGGTCGGCAGCAGCGTGCCTGCACTTTGCAACCTGTTCGGCACGCCAGCGCGAGTGGCCATGGGAATGGGTGAGGATAACGTCGAATCGCTGCGCGAAGTCGGTAAATTGCTGGCCTTTCTGAAAGAGCCGGATCCACCCAAAGGGCTCGCTGATGCGTGGAAAACCCTGCCGATATTCAAGAAAGTGCTGGATATGGCCCCGAAAACGGTCACGCGTGCCGCTTGCCAGAGCACGGTGATTGAAAGCCCGGATGTAGATCTGTCGCGCTATCCGGTTCAGCATTGCTGGCCCGGTGATGCAGCGCCATTGATCACCTGGGGGCTGGTCGTCACCCGTGGACCCAATAAAAAACGTCAGAATATGGGTATCTACCGTCAGCAGGTGATCGGACACAACCGCGTTATCATGCGCTGGCTGTCTCATCGTGGCGGCGCACTGGATTTACAGGAGTGGCAAAGTGCCTACCCGGATAAGCCGTTCCCGGTATCTGTTGTGCTCGGTGCAGATCCGGCAACCATTCTGGCAGCAGTGACTCCGGTCCCCGATACCTTATCCGAACATGCCTTTGCCGGATTATTGCGTGGCAGCCGAACCGAACTCGTTAAGTGCAAAACCAATGATTTGCTGGTACCGGCTTCAGCTGAAATTGTGCTCGAAGGAGCTATTCATCCGGGAGACACTGCGCCTGAAGGACCATTCGGTGACCACACTGGCTACTATAACGAAGTCGATAGCTTTCCCTGCTTCAGTATCGACACGATCACTGAGCGTGATAACCCGTTGTATCACACCACTTATACCGGCAGACCCCCTGACGAGCCGGCTATCCTCGGTGTTGCACTGAATGAAGTTTTTGTACCGATACTACAAAAACAGTTTCCGGAAATAGTTGATTTTTATCTGCCGCCCGAAGGGTGTTCCTATCGACTGGCAGTGGTATCGATGAAAAAACAATATCCCGGCCATGCCAAACGCGTAATGCTGGGGGTTTGGTCATTTTTACGTCAGTTCATGTACACAAAAATGGTGATTGTGGTTGATGACGATGTAAACACGAGAGACTGGAAAGACGTTATCTGGGCGATGACGACACGAATGGATCCATCGAGAGACACCACGATCATCGAAAACACGCCGATTGACTATCTCGACTTTGCCTCGCCTGTGTCAGGGCTGGGGTCGAAAATGGGTTTTGATGCCACCAACAAATGGGCTGGTGAAACCAACCGCGAGTGGGGTGAACCGATCGTCATGAATACCGCAACCAGACAGCGAGTCGATCAATTGTGGGATGAGCTGGGGTTGTAAAATAAAAAAAGAGCAGATAAACATCCGCTCTTTTTTGTAGTTGCTAAAGCGACGGCGATATCGCCGTTGCTACTATCCTTTGGGTGTTACCGGAAAGATCAGCTCTACCCTTCGGTTCTGCAACCGGCCCAGAGTAGTGTCATTGTCTGCGATCGGACGCGACTGACCGAATCCATCAGTGGCAATTTGTCCGGCATCGACGCCGCGAAGCACGAGTGCTGACTTTATCGAGATGGCGCGGTTGACCGAAAGATCATGACTGGCATCTTCTGAATCACGGTTGTCAGTATGGCCTTCGATTAACAATTCCAGTCCAGGGTTTTGTTTTAATACAGCAGCTACGTTATCCAGATGTCGGGCAGCGCGCTGGCGCATCAGCCGATCAGAGCCGCCATCAAAGTATCGTTCACCCAGCATCAGCGACATACCGCGACTGTGTGGCTTGGCATTCATTGCGCGAAGATTGCGATGAATCTGTTGAGCCGTCGGTATTTCCAGAGAGGCGTCGGTTGCTTCAACAGGCATGGCAGCAGCCAGCGTGGTCTCGTGCATTATGGCCTCCACCGGCTCGGCCGCTGCTGTGGCAACAGGTTCTATTTCCGGAATGACTTGAGGCACCAGCGCCTGGCCAGTGAGTTCAAGCGGAGCCAGCATCTGATCATCCGGCACCAGTGATGCCGCCTGTTCACCGAAGCTTTCAGGGGCTGTAGCGTTGTATTGTGGTGCCGCGCCGCCTTGGCTTTGTGCCAGTTGCAACTGCAGGTTTGCAATCTGTTGGCTCAATGCAGCCAGTTGCGCCTGAACGTCACCGTCTGCACCTGGCATACCGGCAGCCATGGTGGGTTCGTACCCTAATGGTTCCGGCATGATAGTCGCCGCGGCAATTTTTTCCTGCGACAGTAACGGATTCTGCCCTAATGCAACTTGTAAGCTGTGGTTGGCCGATAAGGACCGTGCTCGCTGCTGTGCTGTCAGGGTTTGCAGTTTGGCAATCCTGGCCTGATGGGCAACAGTCTGTGGCTTGCGGAAACTGGCTGCGGCATCCTGTGCACGCTCAAGCTGACGAGCGGCAGTGCGCAAGTCCTCTTCAGCAAGTGACGCCACAATCGGGTCCTGACTGATCTGCGCGTAAGTATTTTGTGCGTCTTCCAGTTCCGGCACCCAGGTCTGCTTGGTGGCACAACCGGCTAGCAACCCGATAACAATCGGGCTTATTGACAATATTGATCGCTTTAACATGAGGTCTACCATCGGAATTTATCTGCAATTAGTAAGGTTGCAGTTGGCTTAATGTAGCTTCAGCGTGTTCTGCTTCACTGATTGCTTTGGCCAGGTCAGCCTGTGCGATAGAAAGCTGCAGCAATTTTTGGGCACGATCAGATCGCTTGTGTAACATCAGCTTTTTCGCTTTCGTAAAGCTGGCGTTGGCAGATGCGTATTCATCGGGAGCATAGGTTTCTGCACCAACTGCCTGAGCGTCGCGGATCGCACTGATGGCGTATTCATAGCTGTCGCCGCCAGGTGCCGATGTAGTCGCGCACGCGCTGAGCATCGCGGCAGCAGCAACACCGGCCAGAAGTTTGGTCAGAGTATTGTGTTTTATCATCGGTTTCCCTGATTTCAGTACCTTGCATGTGCCAAATCACACCCAAACTGTTAACAGGGTTGGCTTAGCGACTGAAATTAATAGTGTTAGAGACTCTTACAGGGAACGGCAGGCGGAGAGGGCACATTGAGTCTTCACGGTTAAAATTTGCCGGTATGCTCAATGGCTCACAAATTTGCGCTCAATTGCAGCTTTTTAACGGCGAGTAGCTGGCCGTGATCGCCAGGCGGATCGGCAACGGCAATGCGCTGGCGAAAGCCGAGTTCACGGGCAAGTGACTCACAGCGCTGACTATTGACCACCAGCCCGCACTGGAAAAGGGCTTCATGATGGTCAGCCGGAATCAGGGCCAGCAGATTCAGCAGGCCTTGATTGCTGGTAACAGAAATAGTGCAGGGCAGGGAATTCAGTGATTGCCTGACAGTGGTTGCCGGTAGTGCCGGTTCCCTGCGTTCATAAACGTCTATCAGATAGACTTTTCTGCCGGAATCACTGAGTTCCTGCCTGAGCTTATCCCGACCTTCGCCTCCACGAAGAATAACAACGCAGTTCAGATCGACCTGTTTTTCGAGCAGTGACAACAGCCCTTCGCTGTTGGTGTTTTGTCCTGGAACCAGGTCTGCTGTGACGCCGTGCCCGTGAAGTGCGGTGGCGGTGGCCTGTCCGATACACGCGATGACTGCAGTATGTGATTTATCAAACACACCAAGTCCTGCGGCACCGGCAACCGCATTTGCGCTGGTGAAGATCCACAGTGAGCTATGGTCTAGCTGTTGTTGTTCGCTGTTACTTAACGCGCTATCGCGGAAGCGGATGTCAATCGTCGGCAAAGCGACAACATTGGCACCACACTTTTTTAACTGATCGATGAATGGCTTTGACTGATGTGCCGGTCGCGTAACGATAACCGTGAAATGTCCGGATGCATTCATTGCCGAAGGCTATCGGAACACGTCCGATGTTCAGTGCCGGGCGAGTGATGCGATGATTTCATCAGCGCCCTGTGATCGCAAATCGTCACCTACTGCGCGACCCAGTGCGACGGCATTATCTTTGTGGTCACTGGCTTCGGCTCTGAGCACGCGACTACCATCAGGTAATGCCACCAGTGCCTGCAGATACAAACGGTCGCCCGTTAGTGACGCATAGGCGGCGATTGGTGTCTGGCAACTCCCGCCCAGTGTGGCGTTCAGGCTGCGCTCACAATAAACCCGTGTGGCTGTTTGTGAGTGGTGCAGTGGTTGCAACACAGCATTTACTCTTTCGTTATCGCTTGGACACTCAACACCGATTGCACCCTGCGCACATGCCGGCAAGAGCAGGCTGGTAGGTAGCTCCTGTTTGATGCGATGTTGAAGCTGCAGCCTGGAAAGGCCACTCGTGGCCAGGATAATTGCATCGAATTCTTCGTTGTCGAGTTTGCCGAGTCGCGTATTAACATTGCCTCGTAAATCCACCATTTTAAGCGACGGGAATTTTTCCAGCAGTTGACTTTGTCTGCGCAAACTACAGGTACCGACCCGTGCGCCGTCGGGTAGCGCTTCAACATTATCGTAGCGGTTTGATACCAGTGCATCAGTTGGATTGTCGCGTTCCAGAATCACTGAAAGGTGCAGTCCTTCGGGAAATTCGGCCGGGACATCTTTCATAGAGTGAACTGCGAGATCGGCCTCCCCCGCCAGCATGGCACGTTGCAGCTCTTTGATGAAAAGTCCCTTGCCACCAATTTTGGCCAGAGGTTTGTCGATGATTTCATCACCGCGTGTGCTCAGTGGGAGCAGGGTCGAATCGACACCTTTTTCTGCAAGCCGACGTTGTACTTCCTCTGCCTGCCACAGTGCAAGCGGGCTTTTTCGGGTGGCGATACGAAGAGTTTCAGACATGGGTTGATCGGCTGTGGCTTGTTCGGGTGGCAATAGTTTTCGCCACGTCCATCGGATGCGATATTATCGTTCAAAAGCAGCCCGATTGACATGTTCGATGTCTGTGAATCGCTGCTCAATACATATCTTTCAACACTGTATTCATTGATAGAGCGCATAAATGAGCAACACGCTTTGGGGCGGTAGGTTTACCGAAAGTACCGATGAATTTGTTCAATCCTTTACCGCGTCGGTGCAGTTTGATCAGCGTATGGCACAACAGGATATCAATTGTTCCCGTGCACATGCCCGAATGCTTGGCAGCGTCGGAGTACTCAGCGAAGACGATGTTAACGCTATTCTGCAGGGTCTCGATGACATTTCCGCAGAAATAGAACGCGGTGAATTTCCGTGGTCGGTAGCGCTGGAAGATGTCCATATGAATATCGAGTCAGAGCTGACCAGGCGCATTGGTGATGCCGGTAAACGGCTGCACACAGGTCGATCACGCAATGATCAGGTTGCAACGGATATCCGGCTGTACGTGAAGGATGCCACTGCACTGGTGTGTGAACAGGCTAAGCGGCTGCAGTTGGGGATGCTTGCCCTGGCCGAAGCGAATGCCGATGTCATCATGCCCGGCTTTACACATTTACAAACCGCGCAACCGGTTACATTCGGTCATCATGTGATGGCCTGGTACGAAATGATTAATCGCGACGTCGACAGGTTCAACGATTGTGCGAGGAGGCTCGATGTTATGCCTCTGGGGGCGGCAGCGCTGGCCGGCACACCGTATCCGATTGATCGTGAGCAGACGCGCAGTTTGCTGGGCTTCGCAAAGATAGCATCCAACTCTCTCGACGCCGTCAGTGATCGCGATTTTGCGATCGAGTTTTGTGCAGCAGCAGCCATTGCGATGACGCATTTGTCCCGTATTGCTGAAGAACTGGTGCTGTGGTCTTCTGCACAGTTTGACTTCATTGAGTTGCCTGATAGGTTCTGCACCGGCTCGAGCATTATGCCGCAGAAAAAAAATCCCGATGTGCCTGAGTTGGTTCGCGGTAAAACCGGTCGAGTGAACGGCCACCTGGTTGCTTTGCTGACGTTAATGAAATCACAGCCACTGGCGTACAATAAAGATAATCAGGAAGATAAAGAACC
>JAHDHK010000082.1:0-417 GCA_020631335.1 Chromatiales bacterium | reverse complement strand
GATACGGTAGATACGCTGCACGATTGTCTGTGCGCGTTTGCCGACATGGTGCCGGCAATTATTCCAAAGTCGCAAAACATGTATCAGGCGGCGAAGAAAGGATTTGCCACCGCCACGGATCTTGCAGACTATCTGGTGAATAAAGGGCTGCCGTTTCGCGAAGCCCATGAAGTCGTGGGTAATGCGGTAAGGTTCGGGGTTGAGCAACAGCGCGACCTCAGTGAGATGACGCTGCAGGAGCTACAGGTGTTCCACACCGGCATCAGCGACGATGTCTTTGATGTATTGACGCTGGAAGGTTCAGTTGCCAGCCGATCGCATATTGGCGGCACCGCCCCCGAACAGGTGAGAGCCGCTATCGCCAGAGCCAGAGCCGGGCTTGACTAAACTGATATTCGCTAATTTGGAAACCAGCAC
>JAHDHK010000081.1 GCA_020631335.1 Chromatiales bacterium | reverse complement strand
ATGCTGTGTGGTGTGCGCAGCGCAAATAGCGTATTGCCAGAGACTGAAAGCATTGCCGGGTGCTCAGATGCCGCCGCTGTTACAAACGCAAGAGCAATAGTAAAAGTCATCGCTCCAAGGATATTCGCATCCGCAAAACCGTCGCGTGTGCGAGGCTAAGCGCTGCGATTTAACCTGCTGATGCTTTGAACTTTCGTTAGCACTCTATTGCGTCTGGCTGTTACATCAAGCCTTGGCTGAACAACTTGTTTCTTTTGCGGCCGCACATCAGCTGCAGGGGTTATACGTTGAATCGAAAGTGGACGACGTCGCCCTCTGTCATCAGATATTCTTTGCCTTCCAGGCGCCATTTACCGGCATCTTTGGCGCCCTGCTCACCCTGATGCTCAATAAAATCGTCGTATCCGACCACCTCGGCGCGGATAAACCCTTTTTCAAAATCGGTGTGAATTCTGCCCGCACCCTGTGGCGCTGTGGCACCTCGCTTGACGGTCCAGGCACGCACTTCTTTTTCGCCGGCGGTAAAGAAAGTTTGTAAATCCAACAGGTTGTATCCAGCTCTGATGACCCGGTTCAAACCCGGCTCTTCAAGACCGAGCTCTTCGAGAAATTCGGCTTTTTCGTCTTCTTCCAGCAGGGCTATTTCAGATTCGATAGCCGCACATACTGCAACTACGCCGGCCCCCTCTGCAGCTGCATATTCCTGCACTTTTTCGAGCATGGGATTGTTGTCAAAACCTTCTTCATCGACATTGGCGATATACATAACCGGCTTACTGGTCAGCATATGCAACTGCTTTATCACGGGGGTTTCGGTATCGCTGAATTCCATTGACCTGACCGGCTTGCCTTCGTCCAGATGCGCGACAACACGCTCCAGTAAGGCTTTTTCAGCAATCGCCGCTTTATTGCCCGATTTGGCGTTTTTGCCTGTCCGCAATACTGCTTTTTCAGCGGTTTCCATATCGGCCAGCAACAGCTCCGTGTTTATTACTTCTATATCGGCAACAGGATCAACCTTACCGGCAACGTGAACAACATCGTCGTTAGCAAAACAGCGCACTACATGTGCGATGGCATCGGTCTCACGTATGTTCGCCAGAAACTTGTTACCCAGCCCTTCCCCTTTTGAAGCACCTGCCACGAGTCCGGCTATATCAACAAACTCCATGGTGGTAGGCAGAATCTTCTGCGGGGTGACAATTCCGGCCAGGCTATCAAGCCTGGGGTCGGGCACAGGCACAATGCCGACGTTCGGCTCGATGGTGCAGAACGGATAGTTTTCGGCCGCAATTTCTGCACGAGTGAGCGCATTGAACAGAGTCGACTTACCGACATTCGGCAAACCGACGATGCCGCATTTAAATCCCATATTGCATACTCTTATTGATCAGACTTGTCAGCTGTGCTTTTAGCAGCGGGTGCTTCGGGCTTTACTTTGGTATGCAGTACCTGCATGGCCTTTTCAAGATCCCCGGCCACTATGTCGGGAAGTTCCCGCACAACATCATCGATGCAGTTCTGTAGCAGCTTTTGTTCAGATGACGGCGCTCGTTTCAATACAAACGAGGACACCTGTTTAGCATTCCCCGGGTGACCGATACCAAGACGCACGCGAATAAAGTCACGTCCACAGTGCTTGATGATATCCCGCAGGCCGTTATGGCCGCCGTGGCCACCGCTGCGCTTTAGCTTCACCTGCCCGGGCGGGATATCGAGCTCGTCGTGCGCGACTAGTATCTGCTCGACATCGATACGGTAAAAACCTGCCATCGGCTGCACGGATTCACCACTGAGGTTCATAAAGGTGTCCGGCTTAAGCAACCGCACATCTCTGTTACCGATGGTGACCCTGGCGGTTTCACCACGGAATTTTTTTTCCGCAGTAAAGCTTGCGCCATATGCCCGGGCTATTTCGTCCAATAGCAAGAAACCCGCGTTATGGCGGGTTTCTTCGTATTGACTACCGGGATTGCCCAGGCCGACTATTAACTTAACGTCGGACACTCTGCCTCCACGTCAGCTAGTGGTGCAACGGGTATTAATCGCTGCTGCCACCCTCACTGGATTCGCCTTCGCCACCTTCGCCTTCTGCAGCATCATCGGACTCGATAGTGGCACGAGTTGCATGCACTGCGACGACGGCACGGTCGTGATCTTCATCACCGTGTGCGAGATCAGTGGAAGTTACACCGGACGGCAGTTTTATCTCGGACAGGTGAACAGACTCACCCAGCTTGAGCTCGGCAAGATCAACTTCGATGTATTCCGGCAAATCTGCCGGCAGACAGCTGATGCTGATTTCGGTTTCCACACGATTGATAGACCCGCCTTCGGTTTTGACACCATAGCAGGACTCTTCGTTGAGGAAGTGCAGCGGCACCTTTACGGTAATGGCTTCGTTAGCAACAATGCGCTGAAGATCGATGTGCAGAATTTTCTGCTTGAAAGGATGGCGCTGAATGTCCTTGATGATCACCTGTTCTTTAGCACCACCGACATCAAGCGTTAAAATGTGCGAGAAAAACGCTTCGTGCTGCAGGTTGTTCATCACTTCGTTGTGATCGAGTGATATAGGTGTGGGGTTGCCACCACCACCATAAATAATGCCCGGGAACTTATTCGTTCGACGCAGTCGGCGGCTCGCACCTTTACCATAATCACTGCGTACTTCCGCGCTCAATGTAAATTCGAGGCTCATGGAATTTCCTGTTTAATTAATTGCAGTTGGCTCTGTAAAACACCAGTTCGCGACCAAACTGACGCAGAGCCGATCAAGTATAACAAAGTTTCCGACATAAGCCAGAAACCAATACGACGGGAAGATACTGTTAAAGCGCACCGGCGCACTCCAGCAGCCGTGCGGACAACGGTTTTGATCAGTCCATGTAAATAGAACTGACTGACTCTTCCTCGTGGATTCGACGAATCGTCTCGGCCAGCATGTTTGCGACCGACAGGGTGCGGATTTTGCCGCAGCTTTTAGCTTCTTCGGACAGAGGTATGGTATCGGTAACGACCACTTCGTCGATTTCCGAATTATTCAGGTTAGTCATCGCATTGCCGGACAACACCGCATGGGTGGCATAAGCGACTACTTTTACCGCGCCATGCTCCTTGAGCGCCTCTGCCGCCTTGCACAGCGTGCCGGCTGTATCGACCATGTCGTCGATGATGACGCAGGTTTTGCCGCTGACGTCGCCGATAATGTGCATTACCTGAGCCATGTTGGCCTGCGGGCGACGCTTATCGATAATGGCCAGATCAGCGTCATCAAGCTGTTTGGCCACGGCACGGGCGCGCACCACACCACCGACGTCGGGCGAGACCACAATCAGGTTCTGGTGTTTCTGCTGCCAGATGTCGCCCATCAGCAGCGGTGAGGCATAGACGTTATCCACCGGGATATCGAAAAAACCCTGAATCTGCTCTGCGTGCACATCGACTGTTAATACCCGGTCGACACCTGCCACGGTAATCATGTTTGCCACGAGTTTTGCTGAAATGGCGACGCGCGCTGATCTGACGCGACGGTCCTGACGCGCATAACCGAAATACGGCATCACTGCGGTTATGCGATCAACTGACGCACGCCGGAAGGCGTCTACCATGATGAGCATTTCCATCAGGTTGTGGTTAGCAGGGGAACAGGTGGTCTGAATCAGGAAGATATCGCGGCCGCGAACGTTTTCGAGAATTTCTACAGCGGTTTCGCTGTCTGAAAACTGGGCGACTGAAGCTTTACCAAGAGGCAGTCGAAGTTGATTCACTATCTTTTGAGCAAGCGCCTGATTGGCCTTACCCGAAAAGATCATCATATTCGATTCCGACACCGGGGACCTGCCTGACTCGTTAGATTATGGCTGGGGCGGTAGGATTCGAACCTACGAATGCCGGGATCAAAACCCGGTGCCTTAACCGCTTGGCCACGCCCCAATCTGTAAAACTAATATAAGCCACGGCTTATGTGACTTATGTGTAGTGTATAAGTGCTGAATGTTCAACACCCCTGGCAACAAAGCCATTGAAGTGTCGCATTCGACCTAACACCGCGTTGAGCACTTTTTGTGCCCTGGCCTGCGATTCGCAATCGACGAAAACGCCAGACCCTGTTCCAGTCATTCTCGGCTCTCCTGTGCCACCGTGCCGAGCCTCTGCTCGAAGCTCATCGAGCGCTGTTTGTACACCTGGCTGAAGCCTGCATACCAACGGTTCGAACACGTTGCTGGTTGGAGCACCGCTCTGGAAGGCGCGTATTGTGATCGGTGTGCAATCACGTGTCAATTCCGGTCTGGCAAACAAAGACGATGTTGCGACATGAATTGCAGGATTTATCACGACAAACCATCGTTGCGGTACAGAAACCGGCTGCAATATTTCACCAATGCCTTCCGCCCATGAAGTTTGCGCTCTGATAAAAACAGGTATATCCGCCCCCAGCTGCACACCGGCCTGTGCCAGCTCATCAACACCGAACCCGCACTTCCACAGATAATTGAGTGCCACCAGCGTGGTGGCCGCATCGGAACTGCCACCACCAAGGCCAGCGCCGGCGGGCAGATTTTTATACAAAGTGATGTCAGCGCCACCAACAGGCCTTCCATGACTTTCGGCAAGCTGCTGCAATAACAGCGCTGCGCGCATGACCAGATTATCAGCAACAGCCAGTGAATCATCAGGTGGCTGAACTGTTAATGTCAGTTGATGATCGGGGCGCGTTACAAAGGCAAGCTCATCACCGTAGTCAAGCAGCTGAAAAACCGTTTGTAGAAGATGATAACCATCGTCTCTGCGACCGGTTATGTGCAGAAAAAGATTTAACTTGGCCGGCGCAGGCCAGCGTTCGCTGTTGTCAGCCCGGCCCGGTTTTCCCTGGTCCGTCAATTCAGCTCAGCAGTGGGTATGGTTAAGCGGTTTTCGTTAAGAATTTCGGGGCGACTCCAGCTTCGGATCGACATTCTTATTTCGACATTGTTGCCGGTAACCAGAATCTGCCTCGGTAACTCCAGTGAGTCAACTTTTGCATAGCGCTGGAATTTTACCGCCCATTTTATCTGATCGTCATCGGCGACCAGCATATTGCGAATGCGCCCCTGTCGATCGCGCTTTGCATCAATAGCAGCCCCCTGCAAACCGACCACCCAGTCCTGCATTTCTTTTAACGGCACACGTACACCAATGGCGTCGAGTAGTGCAGCTTCGGCAGAACCGGCGGTAAACTCCTGGTTGTCTCCGGTCACACGTGCCTGACCGTTTTCTTCGGTTATGCGATAAGTCTTCAGGCCCAGCGGCCCGATCAGACGGATATCAAACCCGGAGTCCTTTGCCTCCCAGGTGAATGAAGCGTTAACCACCCCCTGCTGCTCGGAGTCGACCACCAATGACCCCAGCGCCCGCCACGGTTTCAGTCCGGCGAGCCGGGCATCTCGTTCAACGATACCGCTTTCAGTGATTACCGGAGTGGTCTGACAGCCACTCGTTAACATCGCAGCCATTAAGCTGCAGAGCACCACAATATATTTCAAGGCTGATACTTCTTTATCACAGAGTTCAAGACATCATCGTCCGGTGTTTCCCGCAGGGCTTCTTCCCACACTTTACTGGCCGAGGATTGATCACCGGAGACCCACAGCACTTCACCAAGATGTGCTGCAATTTCAGGATCCGGGTAAAGCTCATGCGCACGACGCAACATTTCCAGCGCTTCATCATAGCGCTGCTGACGATAGTAGAGCCAGCCGATGCTATCGATAACCGCCGCATCGTCAGGCAGTAATTTCAGTGCCTGCGTGAGGTACTCTTCTGCTTCATCGAGCCGCTCGTTTCTGTCTGCCAGAAAATAACCCATTGCATTCAGTGCGTAACCGTTGTCCGGCTGTAACGCAATGACCTTTAGCAGATCGCGCTCAAATACATCGCGCTTGTCCAGGCGCTCAGCCACCAGCGCACGGGCGTACAGCAGCGAGGTGTCTTCGTTGTATTGCTGCAAACCTTCATTGAGTACGGCATAGGCATCTTCGTAACGATCGCTGCTATTGAGCAAGCGGCTTTCGGCATTGATCAACTCAATCCTGAGCGACGGCTCCTGCGTGTAGGTTCGCAACTGTGCGATCTGATCACGCCCTTCATCCACCCGACCGATCAGCCCGAGCAATTCGGCCGAACGCAACTGCGCATCAAAGAAGTTGTCGCCGTTTTGCACAAGCCGGTATCGTTCGACTGCTTCTTCGTAGTCTCTGCGGCTATCCGATATGCGCGCAAGGTAGTAGTTGGCGCTATCCTGATGCTGCTCAAGCTCCACCACCTGCTGTAGGTAGCGCTCTGCCTGTTTTACCCGTTTGATTTCGAGCGCCAGCAATCCGATAGTGAACAGTGAATCTGCGTCATCGGGGAACTTGTCAAATATCACGCCGAAGCGTTCGGCCGCCGTCTCGTAGGCCCCGCTTTCGACCAGCAATCGTGCGTAACCCAGTTGAGCGGCAACGTTTTGCGGGTAGGCATCGACAAAGTCTTTTATCTCGCTAACCCCGTCATCGGCGTTGCCGGCCTCGACTTTCAGTCTGGCTCTGGACAGCAGCGCATCGACGTTTTCCGGATCAATTTCCAGTGCGCGGTCAAATGCCTGCATGGCGGTTTCGCGCTCGCCGCGGGACATCGCAAAGCGGCCGATACCATATTGGGTGTCCGCACTGTTCGGGTAGCGATCGGCCAGCAGAGAAAGCACTTCAACACCGGTATCGGCGTCTGACTGGCTGAGTATCGAATTCACCACACCGGGAATCACCTGAGCGGGTGATTCATTGGACAGCGTAATTACCTGCGACAACGCATCCGTCGTGTCGGCCACATTCTTCTGCTGCAGCGAGATCTGCGCACGATGCTGCCAGGCGTCGACGTTGTCGGGGTCGAGTTGCACCCACAGGGCCACTGCGGAATCAGCCCTTGCCAGATCGCGGTTATACAAAGCCAGCTTTACCGCGCGCTCAGCGACTCGAGGGTCATTGCTGCCCTGGGCGGCATCGAAATAGTTCTGCGAGGCAATGTCGATGCGCCCGCGCCTGCCCGCCATTTCTGCACTGAGAATTTTGAACACCAGATCGGCCTCAGCAGCGATGCTCAGCTGCTCGTTGTGCCATCGCTGGGCCTGCGTCAGACCTGCCGGTGCATTGAAAGAGCTCCCCGAGACACCCGCCTGTGCAATCATGGGCACGCTTTGCGCAGATTGCAGTGCCGCCTGCTCCGGTAACGTAACGCAGGCCCCGAGGGTACATGCGACGAGTGCCGATAATGTGAGTGTCATCAAATTAGATCCGTCGCTGGAAGTGTTCAAACCTTTTGTTCAACCTATAATAACGCGATCAGTGTTAACGGGATCGCCGCTCACGCCCGCAGGACGGTCGACAGGAATCCGCAATCGCCTTTTCTCTGTAATACAAAACTATTTAGTGCATAGGCTGTCAGGGCTAGCTGAACTCAAGCTCGCTGATCAGCGCTATAAACCATACCCGACTGCCTTATTTGATACCATTCAACCATGTCACTAGTCGCCATCGGCCTTAATCATCACACCGCCCCTGTTGAGGTGCGGGAGCGCATTACTTTTGCGCCGGAACGCATGCCCGATGCGCTAAAAGAGTTGCGAAGTCAACTTTCTATCCCTGAAGCCACCATAGTGTCCACCTGCAACCGCACTGAAATCTATTGCGGCATGGACACCCATCAGACTGGTCATGTGGTCGAATGGTTGCACGACTTTCACCGCGCACCGAACGATACGTTTTCTCCTTATTTGTTTACGCGAGTCGACCACGCGGTGGTTCAGCACCTGATGCGGGTGTGCTCGGGGCTTGATTCGCTGATTCTGGGTGAACCGCAAATTCTCGGCCAGATAAAGCAGGCTTATCGGGAGGCAGGCGAACACGGCACGGTAGGCAAACGCTTATCCATGTTGTTTCAGTCGGCTTTTAATGTGGCAAAACAGGTGCGTACCGATACCGCCGTCGGTGCCAGCCCTGTGTCGGTAGCATTTGCAGCCGTCTCGCTGGCAAAGCAGATTTTCGGTGATCTGGAAGAACATACCGCCTTGCTAATCGGCGCAGGCGAAACCATCGAACTGGCTCTGCAGCACCTGAAAACATCAGGGATCGGTCAGGTGATTATTGCCAACCGCACGCTCGAGCGGGCACAGGCGCTGGCAGATCAGTGCGGCGGTGAAGCCGCCACGCTGGCCAGTATTCCCGATCTGCTGCATAAAGCAGATATCACCATTTCATCGACTGCGTCACAGTTACCTATTCTGGGCAAAGGTGCGGTAGAGCAGGCACTCAAGGCTCGGCGACACCAGCCCATGGCCATGATAGACATCGCCGTCCCCCGCGATATAGAACCCCAGGTCAGTGATCTTGCCGATGTGTTTCTTTATACCGTCGATGATTTGTCTGAAATTATCGACCGCGGTATGCAGGCACGACGCCAGGCGGCACAGAAGGCCGAACATATCATTGAACACCAGGCCACTGACTTCATGCGCAAGCTTCGCGGCCAGGATGCAGGAGCGACTATTGCCGCGCTGCGTTCACAGGTGGGCGATATCCAGCAAGAGACTATGCAGCGCGCACTGGCAATGATGGCAAAAGGCGACGCGCCGGAGAAAGTGTTGAAGTACTATGCCCACACCTTCAGCAATAAATTGCTCCACCAGCCGTCGACGAAGCTTCGTGCCGCCAGCGAGACCGGTGACGATACCCTGCTGGATTCTGTCCGCCAGTTGTTTGATTTAAAACCTGCCGCCGCTGAGGCTGCTCCCGATACCACTCGTGCCAACCAGCCGATCGACGCAAAAAAACTGACTAAGTGAAAGCCTCAATAAAACAAAAACTCGAGGGCCTGACCGAGCGGCACGAGGAAATCGGTGCGTTGCTTGGCGAGCCCGACGTCATCAGTGACCAGAATCGATTTCGCGATCTGTCGAAAGAGTACGCACAGCTCGAACCGGTGGTCAAAACCTACGCAAACTATTTGACTGCGGCCGATGATCTGGCCAGCGCTAATGAAATGGCTGACGACCCCGATCCGGATATGCGGGAGATGGCACGCGAAGAGGTAGCCAGTGCCGAAGCCACTATCGAAACGCTGGCGCTGGAATTACAGAAACTACTTCTGCCGCGTGATCCGCGTGACGAAAACAATGTGTTTCTCGAAATACGTGCAGGTACCGGCGGTGATGAGGCGGCAATCTTTGCCGGCGACTTATTCAAAATGTACTCACGTTATGCAGAGGCGAATCGCTGGAAGGTCGAACTGATCAATGAGCGCGAAGGCGAACATGGAGGCTATAAAGAGGTTGTCGCACGGCTTGAAGGCGACAGGGTGTTCTCACGACTGAAATTTGAGTCCGGTGCACATCGGGTACAGCGAGTGCCCGAAACCGAATCACAGGGCAGAGTACATACCTCTGCTGCCACGGTGGCGATCCTGCCGGAAGCTGAGCAACTTGAAGAAGTCACTATTAACCCGTCTGACTTGAGAATAGATACCTTCAGGGCCAGTGGCGCAGGTGGCCAGCACGTCAACAAGACCGATTCGGCAATCCGTCTGACACATATTCCGACCGGTATTGTGGTGGAGTGTCAGGACCAGCGCTCACAACATAAAAACAAAGCGCGTGCTATGGCATTGCTGCAGGCAAGGCTTGCCAACGATGAGGCTGACAAACAGGCTGCAGAGCAATCGGAGTCGCGCCGCTTACAAGTCGGCAGTGGCGATCGTTCGGAGCGCATCAGAACCTATAACTTTCCGCAGGGTCGTGTGACCGACCATCGCATCAATCTCACTTTGTATAAGCTCGATGAAGTCATGAATGGCGTACTCGAACAGGTGATTGATCCGCTGCTGGCAGAACATCAGGCTGACATGCTCGCTGAACTGAGTGAAGAATAACAAAGGCACTATCGCCGAACACATTCAACAGGCACGCAAGTTACTCGAGGCTGTATCTGCTTCTGCGCGTCTGGATGCGGAAGTGCTGATGGCCTACTGCCTGGGACGTGATCGCACCTACCTGTTTACCTGGCCGGAACACATCCCGACAGAACAACAGTCACAGCAGTTTCAGTCACTGCTGCAACAACGCTTACAGCATGTACCCCTTGCCTACCTGACCGGCAGTCGCGAGTTCTGGTCTATGGATTTTAAGGTAAGCAAAGATACGCTTATTCCACGGGCCGATACCGAACTGCTGGTAGAACTGGCACTCGAAGCACTGGCGGTCAACCCCGGCCCGGTGCTCGACCTTGGAACAGGCAGTGGTATCGTGGCTGTCTGCATTGCCAGTGAAAGACCCGATGTCAGAGTCGACGCCGTTGACAGCAGTGCAGCAGCACTTGAGATTGCTGAACAGAACGCAGGCAACCACCGTGTGCAGGTTAACTTTACACAGTCCGACTGGTTCGAAAGCGTTACGCAATCCGACTACTGCGTGATTGTGTCTAACCCGCCCTATCTTGCCGCCCATGATGAACACCTGCAACGCGATGGCCTGCAGCACGAACCATTGTCAGCGCTGGTGGCCAGCGACGAAGGCATGGCGGCATTTGAAACTATTATCACCGATGCATCAAACTACAGTGCTGATTCAGCGCAAATACTGATAGAGCATGGCAACCGGCAAGGCGCACAGGTGCGGGGATTAATGCAGGCACAAGGTTTCCAGCAAGTAACCACTCGTTGCGACATCGAGTCGCGTGAGCGGGTTACTCTGGCGACGATCAATACACCGCCGGCGATAAGATAGTAACCAGAATTATGACCACTGAAATTACCGCTGAAAACACTTACGCGGCCATCGATCTCGGGTCTAACAGCTTTCATATGGCGGTAGCGAATACCACCGCATCGCATTTGCAGATGATAGACAAAGTCCGGCAACCGGTGCGCCTGGGTTCGGGGCTTGATAAAAACAATAACATCGACAAGCCGACCATGGATCGCGCGCTGGAATGTCTGGCCATTTTCCAGCAACGATTACGTGGTGTTCCGCGGGAACAAATTCGCGCCGTGGGCACCAACACACTGCGTCGCGCACGCAATGCCGAGAAACTGAACAACGCTGCAGAAGAACTACTGGGCATTCCAATCGAAATCATTTCCGGCCGTGAAGAAGCAAGGCTTATCTATGCCGGTGTGACTTACGGGATCAACGATAAGAACAAACGCCTGGTGATTGATATCGGCGGTGGCAGCACCGAATTCATTATCGGTACAGAGACAAAACCACTGTTGATGGAAAGCATCAACATGGGATGTGTCAGTGCTACGCAGCGCTGGTTCGCTGCGCAAAGCAAACCTGAAAAGCATTTTGAACGCGCCATACGTCGCTCCAGACTCGAGCTGCAGCCACTGACTAAAACCTATTTAAAACAGGGCTGGGATCAATGCGTCGGTTCTTCCGGCACTATTAAAGCAGCGGAACGGATTTTAATTGAAACCGGCTTGACTGACCGGGGCATCACTCGAGCGGCGTTGGAAGAATTTATCGCACTGTTGCAAAAGAAAGGCACCAGTGCGCTCGACAGTCTTAAGTCGATCACTGACGATAGAAGGGCTGTCATTCTCGGCGGAATCAGTGTTTTACTGGCCGCATTCAGAGCGCTGGATATCGACAGGATGCTGGTCAGTCACCGGGCACTGCGCGAGGGAGTTATCGTCGATCTGGCCGGCCACAGTTTGCACACCCATGTCAGAAAAAATGCAATTGAAGAGATGCAACGTCGCTTTCAGGTTGACAACGATCAGGCAAAGCGTGTGTATCACACCGCTGCGAGCTTATTCGAGCAGGTTAAAAAGCCGTGGAAAATGACCAGGCAGCATCAAACCACACTCGAAAGCGCCTGCCTGCTCCATGAAATCGGTTTATCGGTCTCGCATGTGCAATACCATAAACATGGCGACTATCTGTTGCGTCATGCTGACATGCTCGGCTTTTCCAGACGCGAGCAGCGCATTATTGCGGCACTGGTAAGAAACCATCGCAGAAAGATATCTAAAGATGTGATGGATCAGATGAGCCTAAGCGAACGTACGAGTTATCAGCGCATGCTTGCCGTGCTGCGACTGTCGATACTGTTTCATCGCACTCGTGGCATGAGTGACCCTCCGGAAATGAAAGTACGTACCCCGGAAAATCAACTATGCCTCGGCATCAGCCGTCAGTGGCTGGATGATAACCCGCTTACCGGCGCTGATCTTTTTGATGAAATTAAACACTTAAGCGCACTCGGACTAACACTCGATATCCACTGACACGCCGGTCAAACGTTCCGCTAAACAACGTGAATGTTTAACACAGATATGCTGACCGGTTAGCCGGCAGCGGGATTACACTTCTCTTCTTGCCTTACTGATCCACTCACTATGCATCGACTGGTAATGCCCCGGAGACATCTTTGCCTTCTTGATGATATCTTCAAACAACGAGGCAGCGGCAGCTGTATCGCCACGTTGTTGCAGCATTTTGGCGAATCGATAAGCAGGTTCAGGGCCGGTGTAGTATTTAACAAGGGTTTGATACTCTTCACTCGCGGCATCGAAGTCTCCCATCGCATCAAGTGTTCTTGCGTACAGCAGATGGGCATCCTGATTTTTATATTGGGGATTTTTTTCGATTAATTTATCCAGCGTTTGTTTAGCGTCATTGAACTTATTCAACTCAAACTGCACTGAAGCGAGTTTGTGCATGATATCCGGGTTGCGTTCATTCAAACCGACAAGCGACTGTTGATACAAACCTTCCGCTTCGCTGAACTCCCCTCTTTCACTATGAAGCTCGGCAAGATTACATGCACTTTGCACCGAGCCCGACAATTCATAGTCATTTTTTGCTTCGTTAAAATCCCGCCCCTGATGCAACGCTTTAGATAACTTGCCAGTGACTTTTCTGCTGGCTCTGCCCTGCATCAGTTCAGGTAGTATTTCAACAATCAAATACGCCAGCACACCCAGACCGGGCAAGCTCAACAGAGCCATAATCCAGAGTTGGCTGCGTCCTGTCTTGATAACATGAACAATTGCAATGATCGAAAAGATCAGTGAAAAACCAATTATCGGCATGACAACCTCTACCTCTTTACTCTACAAACAATACTGTACTGATTAACCACTACCCTGATTACACACCCTTCAAGGCAGCCACTACTCGGCCCACTTTGCACCCGGCTACAGCAAGTAAACCAGAGCCACTAAGCTACCTCTCAACATCCGCTAGCGAGGGTTTGCCAGTCGAGCCATGTGCAGTACATTCTCAAACCGGCCGTTTCGCATGGCGTAGTCTATTGCCTCGCCCTCGATGACAAAATTGAATTTCTGATACAACGCAATGGCACGTTCGTTGTCACTGAACACCGTCAATTCAATTCTATGGATACCCAGCCAGTTATCACAAAGGTCCACCGCCCGCTCCAGCAGCAGCGGACCAACTCCATGACCAATCCATTCCTCTTTCACCGCAATACCCAGAGTTGCTACATGTCGCCGACGTGCGCGTAACTGCATCGCAATACTGATATTTCCTATGACATCGTCATCAGTCTGGGCGACAAAACTATGAATATGATCGGGTATATCAGCGACTCTGTCGGTCCAAAGCTTTAGCGATGGATGCGGCAGTTGCAGTGTTTGTGAATAGCATTGCTCGCCTTCGAATATTTGTTTCAGTGCCGACGCATCGGTCGGTTCGGTGCGACGAACAATGATATTGGTCATATTGCTTCCCCGGTTCTACGGTCACGATGCACCGAATGCATTCCCTGTTAAGGCCACCCATGAGCCGGCATCCACACCATCGAACTGATCACACGCCGGCAAGACCGGACAGATTGGTCCGGCATTCGCTGCACGCACGACAGTTTTTCCCGGCTATGTCTGCTCGGCAAGAAAACTCTGGTAGGCCTCTGAATCCAGAAGCTGTTCGAGTTCTGTTCCGTCCTGCGGACTGATTTTGAACAGCCAGCCACGCCCGTAGGGATCGGTATTCACCAGTTCGGGCTCGTCAGCAAGCTCAGGATTGGCATCGAGAATTGTGCCGCCCACCGGTGCATGAATATCTGAGGCAGCTTTGACCGACTCCAGCACAGCGACAGGTGCGGCCGCTTCCACTTCGGAGTCGATCTCGGGAGTCTCGACAAACACCAGATCGCCGAGCTGCTCCTGCGCATGGTCGGTAATGCCGACTACTACGTTTCCGTCATCATCGAGGCGCGCCCACTCGTGCGACGGTGTGTAGCGAAGATCATCTGGTAGGTTCATGGTGTTTCCTGTGAGTTGTGAATGCAGGGACCCGGCAAATCGTTTTTAGCCATTGTAAGTGAGCAATCCGCACTGATCGACTACGAAAGGACTGTCACCCCCATAAGGTGGCAGAGACCCCGGCCGGCAACCCGGTGCCCGTTGGCTGCCCGCCTCTCAACGCACAGCTTGATGGCGGACCGAAGCACCGAAAACAGTGCACCAGCCTCCGGCCGGTAACCCGGGCTTTCAGCCGGAAAAGTGTCTTTCGGCTGAACGCAGCCACCTGAAACAGCGCATCCGGGCAGTAGCAGGACGCAGGCTCCGGTTTTCTCTTAACAGTATAACGCGACGCAGGCCGGTTGAAATACACCCGCAGATTCGAGGATTTTCTCTGTGAACGACGGTAACTACGGGTCGGACCTGAAAAAAAGCCGTACTGCGCGTCATGTATCATTGGCGTTGGTGAACTCAAGCCACTTTGCGATACCCATTCGCAAGTGTGCAGATGCAGGTTCACGAAATCGGGGCGGCAGGCAGGTGATAATTCGTCAGCATGTTAAAATGCCCGGTACAGAGCAATATGAGTCGCCGTTGTCGCCGTCGGACTATGCCCGAAAAACACGCGCTGGCTTTTTTCAAGGATGTCACATCAACCATTGTCAATAGGAACCGTCACGGAAACTAACGACAAAAGCCCCGAACTGTCGGAACTCGCACGCGAGTCGGCACTCAACGAAAAAATTCACGCTGGAGGACTTTGATGAAGTTCAGAAAGAAAAACGGGCAGGATCTTCCTACCCACGTCACCGAGATGGCAAAAAGCGTTAAGAAACAAAACGACGGCATGAGCCGGCGTGAGTTTCTGGCTATCGCCAGTATTTTCGGTGCAAGCACCACTACCGCTTACAGCATGCTCGGTCTGGTAGCACCTTCCACTGCGCACGCAGACGGCCACGGCAAAAAGATGGGCGGCACCGTCCGCTACCAGACAGAAGTCCGTGCACTGAAAGATCCACGCACTTATGACTGGTCACAAATAGCCAACTTCTCCAGAGGCTGGCTGGAATATCTGGTCGAATACAACAACGACGCCACCTTCACCGGTCGCCTGCTTGAAAGCTGGGATGTCAGTGAAGATGCCAAAACTTATACATTGAACGTTCGCAAGGGTGTTAAATGGAACAATGGCGACGACTTCACTGCAGAAGACGTTGCACGCAACATCGAAGGCTGGTGTGATAAAAGCGTTGAAGGCAACTCAATGGCCGGACGTTTTGCCACCCTGATCGACGCAGACTCCGGCAAAGCCATTGAAGGCGGAATCGAAGTCGTTGACAGCCACACGGTCAAGCTTAACCTGCCAGCGTCGGATATCTCACTGATCGCCGGTATGGCCGACTACCCTGCTGCTATTACGCATGCAGACTACGATCACGAAAAAGCACTCGACAACCCGCTGGGTACCGGCCCTTACATCCCTGAGTCTTTAAAAGTCGGCGAGAAAGCCGTACTGGTCCGCAACCCGGATCACACCTGGTGGAGAGCTGGCGAAGCCGCCTGGGTCGATCGCATCGAATACATTGACTACGGTACCGAGCCGGCATCTCACTTTGCCGCTATGGAGTCAGAAGAGGTTGATGTGATTTACAGTGCTGAAGGCGCTGAAATCATCGAGCTTTTCGATACGCTTGAGATGGAACGGCACGATGTTGTCACCGCGGCAACGATTGTTATCCGTCCTAATCAAAAAGCCGAAATCGATGGCAAAATGCCCTACGCAGACGTCAAAGTCCGTCGCGCGCTGTCGATGGCCGTTGACCCGGCAGTATGCCTGGAGCTGGGTATTGGCGGACTCGGTGTCACCGCCGAAAATCACCATGTCGGACCGATGCATCCTGACTACGCCGAACTGCCGAAGCAGGAAGTTGACCCGGCGGGTGCCAAGGCACTGATGGAAGAAGCGGGCATGGCGGACTACGAGCACGAGTTGCTGTCAATTGACGCCGGTTACCGCAAAGACACTACCGATGCCGTTGCCGACATGCTGCGAAAGGCTGGTATCAAAGTTAAGCGTACCGTCCTGCCCGGGTCGACATTCTGGAATGACTGGGCTAAGTATCCGTACTCTTCTACCAACTGGAATCATCGTCCTCTCGGCGTGCAGATTCTCGGCCTTGCCTATCGTTCCGGTGAAGCATGGAACGAAGCCGGCTTTGAAAACGCCGATTTCGACAATGCATTGAAAGAAGCACTCGCGCTTGCCGACGTTGATAAGCGACGCGAAAAAGTGAAAGTCTGTGAGCAAATCATGCAGGAGCAAGGCGTGATTGTTCAGCCATACTGGCGCACGCTCACTAACTACACAAAAGCGGACCTGGGTGGTGCTAACCACCACATCACCTTCGAGTTTCGTCCTCAGGACTTATACTGGAAGGCCTGATAGGTCCTCACCAGGAAGGGCTGCCTACGGCAGCCCTTTTTTTTACCCAGCCAAAAGCAAAAAGGGAGATCGAATGGGCAGTTTTCTGCTAAAGCGTTCCGGAGTCATGTTACTAACGGCGCTTTGTCTCACCTATATTGTATTTTTCTTAACCAACCTCGAACCCAACCTCGAAAAGCTGACCAAAAGCGAAGGCAACATGCGCATGAGCGATGTGCAGGTGCAAAGCTGGCTTGAAAAAAACGGCTATCGACAACCACTGATAAAACGCTACGGCGAATGGCTGGGCGTGGCCCCCGGATGGACCCGTACAGATGAGGAAGGCAAAGTCACCGGTCGCTGTATTAAACGCGCCGAAGATCCCGACAACCCGCCGAGATACTGCGGTTTGTTACAGGGAGACTGGGGATTTTCACTGGTCTTCAAGAACGATATAAAAGAAATAATCACCGAAAAGCTTGCGCTGACCGGCAAGCTCATGTTGTGTGTGCTTGCCGTCATGGTGCCTGCCGCTTTACTTATCGGTGTCATTGCAGGCATGCGCGAAGGCAGTAAAACAGACCGTAGCCTTTCAGCCTTTTCTATTCTTACCACCTCTACTCCCGAATACGTATCGGGTGTGATTTTTATCGTGGTGTTCGCGAGTAAGCTCGGGGGACTGAGATGGTTTAAAGGTACTGCAGCAACTGCAATGGAAAATATCACCTTTGAAAACTTCACCTTGCCGGTCATTACTCTGGCTTTATACGGTGTTGGCTATATCGCACGGATGACACGTGCATCCATGGCCGAAGTCATGACAGAACAATACATCCGCACCGCTCGACTAAAAGGGCTGAGTTTCTCTGCAGTGGTAATGAAACATGCATTGCGCAATGCACTGATCGCTCCTTTCACAGTGATCATGCTGCAAATCCCCTGGCTGCTGACCGGAGTCGTCATTGTTGAAACTCTGTTTAACTACAAAGGATTCGGCTGGACACTGGTGGCTGCAGTAGGCAACAACGACATAGAACTGTTACTGGCCTGCTCTGTAGTCGCGGTGTTTGTAGTCCTTATTACACAGCTGATATCTGATATCGGCTATGTCTTCCTGAATCCAAGAATTCGGGTTAACTGAGGAAGGCACCATGGATAGATTAACTGCACTCGAAATATTTACCCGCATCCTCACACAGTTCACGCCGGTATGGATTGGACTGCTGCTGATTCTGGTGGTGTCATTTGTGTTCCGGCGCAAGCTCGGCTTATACGGAAAATTGTTTGGCAGCTCGATCGGTACTGTTGGCCTGATACTGGTGCTCTTCTGGATACTCACGGCCCTGCTTGCGGACATGATCGCCACGATGGATCCGCTGACTCAAATCTCCGGTATGAAAAATAAAAAACCGGGCTGGCCGGTCAGCGGGATGGAAGGGCAGTGGTATCTGCTGGGCGGCGACAACCTCGCGCGCGATGTCTTCAGTCGAATGGTATACGGCAGCCAGATTGTTCTGGCCATTGCACCGGCCGCCACAATTTTTGCCTTTATGGTCGGTATCACACTGGGTCTGCCGGCCGGCTATTACGGCGGCAAGTTTGACACCATGCTGAGTTTCCTGGCCAATCTGGTACTGGCCTTTCCGGTGATATTACTGTTCTTTCTTCTGGTCACTCCGGAAATCAGAGAAACAGGCGTACCGCTGGTCATGGCCGGTGTTCTATTTCTGTTCCCTATTTTGTTTTTTATGATGCTGTTCTATTCACGCTTTAAGGAACAGACAACAAAGCTGTATATAACACTGGGCATTACGCTGGTACTCGGGCTCTGGGCCTACTCCGGGCTGGCCTTCAATAAAGATCCATTGGGCGTGTTTTATATGGATCCGAATTTATTGAATATCTTTGTGTCAGTAGTCTTTGTCAATTCACCTACCGTGTTCCGTATTGTCCGTGGACTGGCCATTGATATTAAGACCCGCGACTACGTAGCCGCAGCGCAAACACGGGGCGAGTCACCCTGGTACATCATGCTATGGGAGGTACTGCCCAACGCCCGTGGCCCGTTGATTGTCGATTTTTGTCTGCGTATCGGTTACACCACAATCCTGCTTGGCACGCTCGGTTTCTTCGGACTGGGTGTCACCCCCGAGAGTCCGGACTGGGGCATGACCATCAATGAAGGGCGCAAGCTGCTGGCTGTGTATCCGCACCCTGCTCTGCCACCTACTATTGCGCTGATGACACTGGTACTCGGACTTAATCTTCTGGCAGATGGACTGCGCGAGGAATCATTGCGTGACTAACACCCACTTAGCCCTCAGCGTTGTAAGCCCGGTACCGGAGAATATAAATGAGTGTTGAACCGATATTAGAAATCGACAATCTGAACATTTCTTTCTTCGTACGCGCCGGTGAAATACCGGCGGTTATGGATTTCTCCTGCAAAGTCATGCCGGGAGAAACCATGGGCCTTGTCGGCGAGTCAGGTTGCGGTAAATCAACTGTTGCACTGGGCATCATGCGAGACATGGGCAATCGAGGCAAAATTGTCGGCGGCTCGATCAAGTTTCGCGGCAAAGACATGGGAGAGATGTCTGAACAGGAGCTACGCGATATTCGCGGCTCCAAGATTGCGATGATTTATCAGGAGCCAATGGCATCACTGAACCCTGCGATGAAAATCGGCAAGCAGCTGATGGAAGTGTTAATCATTCATGAGCAGGTATCAAAAGGCGAAGCCTACGAGCGTTCGCTGGCAATGCTTGAATCAGTCAAGCTGCCGGATCCCGCGCGTGTGATGAGCGCTTATCCGCACCAGATATCCGGTGGTCAGCAACAGCGCATCGTTATTGCGATGGCATTGTTGTCCAAACCCGATTTGTTGTTACTCGATGAACCGACCACTGCACTTGATGTCACTGTTGAAGCAGGCATTGTGCAATTGATTAAAGAGCTAGCCCGCGAAACCGGTACGTCGATGCTGTTTATTTCGCACAACCTCGGACTCATACTGGAAACCTGTGATCGCATCACTGTGATGTATTCCGGTGAGGCTGTTGAGACAGGCACGGTGCATGAAGTCTTTGACAGCATGCGTCACCCCTATACACAGGGTTTGTTTAACTCTATACCTCTACCCGGTGCTGACAAAAACACCCGGCCGCTGGTGGCGATTCCCGGGCAACTGCCGCTACCGATGGACAGACCCAGAGGGTGCAATTTCGGCCCAAGATGTTCGCAATATGTAGAGAGTATCTGCAATGCGGGACACATCAGCATGCAGCAGGTTGAAGGAGAAGATAACCATCGCTCCCGCTGCCTTCGAATTAGTGAAATTGACTGGGCCGCTGAACCGGAACGCCCGCTTGTCAGTGACCCGGCAGAACCCGGTGATGTCGTACTCGATGTTCGAGAGCTTAAAAAATACTACGATGTGGCGGCCAATAAAATGTTCGGCGGTGGAGATACCAGAACCGTTAAAGCGAATGAGTCAATAACACTGCAGGCCCGCGAAGCAGAAACGGTCGCTATTGTTGGAGAGTCAGGCTGCGGAAAATCAACCCTTGCAAAAGTGCTGCTGGGCCTTGAGACCGCGACTGACGGTGATGTCATGCTCGGCACAGTGTCCATCGGCGACACCAATGTCGGTGATCGCGATACCAACACCGTTGCATCTGTTCAGATGGTTTTTCAAAACCCTTTCGACACCCTTAATCCCAGTCATTCTGTAGGCGCTCAAATCATGCGCACGCTGGAGAAGTTCAATATCGGTAGCTCTCAGGAGGACAGGCGCGAACGCATGCTTAAACTGCTCGACCTGGTAAAGCTGCCACGTGCATTCGCCAATCGCATGCCACGGCAACTCTCCGGTGGTCAGAAACAACGCATTGGGGTGGCACGCGCTTTTGCCGGTCAACCCAAACTGGTGGTCGCCGATGAGCCTGTATCGGCGCTAGACGTCTCGGTTCAGGCAGCCGTCACCGAGCTGCTAATGGAAATACAGCGCGAAGCCAAAACCACCATGCTGTTTATCAGCCATGATCTGTCTGTTGTACGCTACATCGCCGACAGAGTAGTCGTGATGTACCTC
>JAHDHK010000080.1 GCA_020631335.1 Chromatiales bacterium | reverse complement strand
GTCTGTTTGAGGCCTGTGCCGAGCTATGGTGTTTTTGAATTGATCATGAATGACCTGAATGTCTTCAAGAAACTTCTGCCGGCCTTTGTCAGTATTTTCTCCAAGCACAGTCAGCGTTCTTTTGTATTCACCGGCTGTGAGCAATTCAACATCGATATCATGCTTTTTCAGCAGGCGGTGTATATTGGGAATCTGCGCCATCACACCAATTGAACCGATAATGGCAAATGGTGCTGCCAGTATCCGGTTAGCCACACACGCCATCAGGTAACCGCCGCTGGCCGCTACCTTATCCACACAAACCACCAGCCCGATATTTTTATCACGAATACGCTGCAGTTGTGAGGCTGCCAGTCCATACCCGTGCACGGTCCCTCCGCCACTCTCGATCTTTATTGCCACCTCGTCGTACACGTCCGCAATAGCCAGCACTGCTGTGACTTCATGACGTAGGCTCTCAACCTGAGTCGGTCTGATGTCGCCCTTAAAGTCGATCACAAATATCCTTTTGCGTTTTTTCTCATCAACAATGGTGGTGCCGTCACCGCGATTTTTTGCTGCAATCTTTGCAGCGGCCTTTTTCGCTTTCGCTTCCTGTTTGAGTTGTTTCTTTTTCAGTTTAGCGGACTGCTTGTAGTCGGCAGGATCCAGCACCATTGCCTGCAACATTTCGCGGCTTTGATCAAACTCTTCATTCAGATGCGTAACATTTAAAGTGCCTTTAGAACGTCGGCCACGACCACCGACTGCCATCACCGTAACCAACGCCAGGACAACCAGAACCAGAAACGTCAGCAGCTTGGCAAGAAACAGCCCGTAACTGAAAAAAAACTCACCCACTTTTTAGCAACCCCGTCTGTTGATGGAATTCATGACCAAAAACATCAGCATCATGCTTTGTGCCGAATGAACCAGCATTGGTGAATTCTGGCACTGCGCGAGAAATCGCGCTGCAGGCTCCACCGTGTTTTATTCTGTACCTCATAAGACACCGAAATCTGTTCGGACAACTTAAAACGTCGAAAATTGTTAGAAAACACAAGCGTACCACTACTGTCGAGTATAGCCATACATCGTTTGATCATTACCTCGTGGTCACGCTGAACATCCCAATCGTGCGAGGTAGCCGCTGAGTTGGAAAACGTAGGTGGATCAAGAAATATCAAATCGAACGCCGGCCGTTTAGCATCAATGTATTCATCGATCCATTTCGAACAGTCAGCCCGCTCAAGCCTGTGGAGATCTTCGCGATAGCCATTCAGTTTAAGATTTTCTTCAGCCCAGGATAAATACCGTTGCGACAGGTCAACGCTAATGGTTTCCGCTGCACCACCTGCCGCTGCATGAACTGTAGCTGCGCCGGTATAGCAGTACAGATTCAAAAACCGCTTACCGGCACTGTTTGCCCCGATCCATTGGCGCACCTTGCGATGATCGAGGAACAAACCACAATCAAGGTAATCGTGAATATTGATCAGAAATCTGGAATCGACTTCCATAACCTTGTGGAAAACTTCGGTTTTCTGTAACCGCCCATATTGCCGACCACCACGCTGACGATCCCTGCGCTTTATTGCCAGATTACTTTCACTGCAATTGAGTTGCTGAAGAATGACCTGGGCTGCACCCAAAAGCCTCAGTTCGGCCAGCTCCTCATCTATGTGTGCCGGTGCCTTGTATTCCTGCATACATAGATAAGGACCAAATGCGGGATCAATATCTTTATACAGATCCAGCGCAAATGCATAGTCCGGCAGGTCCGCATCATAGATGCGGTAGTTACTGGCACCGACAGATTTCGCCCACCCCTGTATCTGCCTGAGGTTCTTGCGCAATCGATCTGCAAACTGCCCGAGACCTGGTGCTTCTGCGGGAGGACTCAGCGCTGAGACTGACAATACCGGCGCAACAGGAGTCTTATCAGTTATTTCTTTGTCGGTGTGACGGTTTTCAGGAATGCGTGCTGTATATAATTTGCATTCAATATTGCCATTATTGCACTCAAGCGCTATTTTTCGAGTGAAGCCGGTGCGATGGTAAACCGAGGTTGCACCGGTAAAAAGCGCAAGGCGCCAACCACCGGCGCGCTGTTTCAGTGTTCGTCCCAACTGAGCGTAAAACTTTGCGAGCTGCTGTTTTTCTTCAAGGCGCTCTCCATAAGGCGGGTTGCAAATAACGACCCCCTTATCGCCTTGCAAAGTCGCGGCACTTGCAAAGAAATCATGACGCTCAACGCTAACAAATTCCGCCAGACCGGCTTGTGAAATATTATCTTTTGCTATCTGTACTGCATCGGGATCAATGTCAAAACCACTGATTTGCGGAATATCGGAGGTACTCTTCTGGGCTTCCGCCTCTTCCTGCAGCATATGCCACAATGCTGCGTCGTGTTTGCGCCAGCCAAGAAAACCAAAGTAGTCACGTTGAATACCCGGTGCAATATTTCCAGCGATCATCGCCGCTTCTATCAACAGCGTAGCTGAACCACACATCGGGTCAATCAACGGCTCTTTTCCGGCGTACCATTGACTGGACAGCACAATGGCTGCTGCCAGATTCTCTTTAAGTGGCGCGGCACCACCCTGTGTTCGATAGTTTCTGCGGTGCAAGCTCTGTCCGGACATATCCAGGCTGACGCGAGCTTTGTTTTTAAACAGGTAAACGTTAATGCGTATATCCGGTTTTTCCCTGTCTACACCCGGGCGTTCACCGTGCTGTTCGCGAAACCAGTCTACTATTGCATCCTTGGTTAGCTGAGCACCATAACGGCTATGCGTAATGCAGGAGCTGGCACAAAAAAAGTCGACAGCAACTGTACCGCTTTTACCCACATGCCTGGACCAATCCACCTCTTTCAGCGCATTGTAGTAACTCTTTTCGTCTTCTATCTGAAAGCTCACAAGCGGGTACAAAACACGATTGGCTATCCGCGACCACAGACAGAAGCGATACATCTGCTCTTGCGTAAGTGCACAATCAACCCCTGCACGGCGTAGCCGACAGTCAACGGCACAGATTTTTTTCAGCTCAATGGCAAGCAAACGTTCGAGCCCGGGCGCACAGGCAATAAAACATTTGTTCTTGCGCTTGCTAAGCTTAACGACAGTGTTGGACAAAATGGTTTAACCGAATGACACAGAGAAGACACGCAACGCCACACACTACAATGTGTGCGAGCACAGGTAAAGGTGTCAGGCGCGCCGACGTTCTGTCAGAGGCAAGAGGTTTTCCTGCTGGAAGCTGCGCAGCGCTTCCCCGTCTGAGCCGCGAGCGTAACGCTCACTGATTTCCCGCAGCCGTTCTGCAACACCGTGCGGAAATTGCTCCCAGTTAAAACGCCAGCACCAGTTACCTTCTGTGGTTCCGGGCGTATTCATCCGGTGTTCGCCGTCGAGGGAGAGGATGTCCTGCAAAGGCAGAATAGTAGTAGCAGCAGGAGACATCATCGCGCTTCTAATCAACGCCCATGGAATGTCCTGATCTGAGCATTCCAGATAGGCTCTCACTCGATGACGTTCAGACTCACCGGCATTTTGAAACCACGAGAGCGTCGTGTCGTTATCATGCGTTCCGGTATAAACCACCATGTCCGGCGTGTGGTTGTGTGGGAGATGGTGATTGTCAGGGTCTCCATCAAAAGCAAACTGCAACACTTTCATACCGGGTATTGCATAGTCTTTGCGCAAACGATGCACTGCATCGGTAATAATGCCCAGGTCTTCCGCTACCAGTGACATTTCACTGAAGGCAACGTTTATTTCGTCGAGCAACGCTCTGCCGGGAGCCGCCACCCACCGTCCGCTGACTGCGGTATCCGATGTGGCCGGTATTTCCCAGTACGACTCCAGTCCACGGAAGTGATCTATGCGCACCATATCGTACAGACTGAATTGCGTACGCAACCGGTCTTTCCACCAGCCGAAATTGTCCTGCTTTAGCGCTTTCCAGTTGTACAGAGGATTTCCCCATCTCTGCCCGAGATCCGAAAACGCATCAGGAGGCACACCGGCGACTACTTCGCTGTTGCCCTGTTCATCAACGGAAAAATACTGCCGGTGTGCCCACACATCTGCACTGTCACCGGATACAAATATTGGCAGATCCCCGAATAGATAAATACCGTGCTGATGGGCGTAATTTCTCAGGCTACGCCATTGCGTAAAGAACAAATATTGTTCGAACTTGCGTATGCGCAGTGTGGCGGCAAAGGGTTTGAGTGCCTTTCTTACCGCCGCCTGATCGCACAGTCGCAATTCGACCGGCCACTGCGTCCAGCTTGCGCCGTGATGCATTTCTTTGAGCACCACGTAATCGACGTAGTTATCAAGCCAAAAGGCCTGCCCGCGACAAAACCGATCAAAATCCTCACGGGTAGCATCATCGCATTGCGCCAGCGCCACCTCACAACCTCGCTGCAGCGTTTGCTTACGCCAGCCATCATGTGGTTCGGCACTTTCCCATAAGTTGTTTTCCAGCCAACCTTTATCCACCAGCCAGTCAAGGCTGATCAACAAGGGGTTTCCGGCATGTGTTGACAGACACTGATAAGGACTGCGGTCGCCGTGTGTCGGACCCAGCGGTAGCATTTGCCAGACAGACTGACCAGCTGCCGCAAGAAATTCAATAAACCGATAGGCGCTATGGGATATGTCCCCCGCTACCCAGGGACCGGGTAAAGACGTCGGATGCAACAGTACGCCGCTGCGCCGTTTATCAAGAGGGTTGTGCAGTTTCACTAATGTATACGCTGATGTTTTCTACACAACGCTATGCAGATTCTGACCCAGCATGTCGGGTGTTACCAACACAACGCCTCCGGGACTGACATGGTATTTCTCACGATCTTTTTCCGGATCTACGCCGATACGGGTGCCGTCGGCGATGACACAACCCTTATCGACCACAGCTTTTTTCACAACACAGTTTTTGCCAACTGTCACTTCGGGCATCAGCACCGACTGCTCTACCTGAGAAAATTCAGCCACCGATACATTTGAAAACAACAGCGATTCTGTCAGTGTGGCACCGGAGATAATGCAGCCGCCAGCGACCAGCGAATCGTAGGCCGCACCCTGTTTTTCCTGCGTGTTATGTACAAACTTGGCTGGTGGCGCCTGCTCCTGGTGAGTCCATATAGGCCATTCCTTGTCATACAGATTCAACTCGGGCAGCACCCGGGTCAGCTCAAGGTTCGCACTCCAGAAAGTATCGACCGTACCGACATCACGCCAGTAACTTTGACCACCACTTTGCTTGTCCAGAAAAGAATATCCGTAGACGTTTGAGTTTTGAATAACACTCGGAATGATATCTTTACCGAAATCGTGCCTGGACGCCTCATCTTTATGATCTGCAATCAGCTCTCGAACCAGAAATTCGACATCAAAGATATAGATACCCATAGAGGCAAGGGAAACGCCGGGTCGATCGGGAAGCTCGGCCGGTTGATCGGGCTTTTCATTAAACTCGCTGACCCGTCCATCGGCTTCCATACTGAGCACACCGAATGCCCGGGCATCGTCTACCGGTACTTCAATACACCCGATCGTCAGTTCTGATTGCTGGGCCACGTGATAAGCCAGCATCGGCCCGTAGTCCATTTTATATACATGGTCGCCGGCCAGGATAATAACGTAGCTCGGCCCGAAACTGCGTATAATGTCGATATTCTGAAACACCGCATCAGCAGTACCCTGGTACCAGGAATTTTCATCGGTACGTTGCTGGGCGGGCAACAGCTCAACAAACGGGCCGAAATCCCCACCAATCATGCCCCAGCCGCGCTGTATATGACGTATCAGGGAATGCGCTTTATACTGTGTGAGAACGCCAACACGGCGAATACCGGAATTCAGGCAGTTCGATAAAGGAAAATCTACAATGCGGAACTTGCCACCAAAAGGAACAGCGGGCTTAGCTCGCCAGTCAGTTAGATTTTCCAGTCGCGATCCACGCCCACCGGCAAGCACCAATGCCATCGCGTCGCGCGTCAGACGACTGACAAAGCGGCCAGCCGGAGTGGGGTTCTGGTTGTAGACATTTATTGTCATTTATCTTGTTTGCTCTGGTCCGCTCCGGCACCCCGGAAATCACTTGCCTAATGCCCTGCATCGAAAGAACACCGCAACACTACCCAAAGTGGCTCAAGAAATGCGGTTGACGAGCGGCGATAATGCTATAACTCAGGGTAAGCAACGTGTTCGCAATAACAGTTCCACCTTCATACCAACGGCCCGCCTGTTCACAAACCTATTAATATCACACAATGCCATCATCTTCAGTCAGTAATCCCAGCGCGAATCATCTACTTCTGTCAGACGATATGCAGCGTGTGGCTGGAGCACGGCATCATGACCCGTTTAGCGTGCTCGGCCAGCATCAGGTTGATGACCAATGGATCATTCGCGTATTCAATCCGCAGGCAGAAGCCATCACCCTGTGCGGAGTGACCAAAGACTGTCCGGGACCGTTAGAATTTCAGCGAATTACCGGTAGCGACTTTTTTATCCTGCTGACGGAACAGAAGGTCGAACGTTATCAGCTGGAGTGGCTGGACAAGCAGGGAAATAAACACGTCTCGAACGATCCCTATCGTTTTAAGCCGCTACTGACCGAATTTGATCTCTACCTGTTTAACCAGGGAGATCACCACTCACTGTACCAGATACTCGGCGCACACCCGGCTTGTGTTGACGACGTAGCGGGAGTTCGATTTGCTGTATGGGCACCCGCAGCACAGCGGGTCAGTGTCGTTGGCAACTTCAATAACTGGGATGGAAGATTCCACGCCCTGCGCAGCAGAGGCAGCAGCGGCGTATGGGAAATATTTCTGCCTGATATCTCAACTGGCGAGCTCTATAAATTCGAAATTCTCGGTTCAGACAATCAGGTAATGGTTAAACAGGATCCTTTTGCCAACGCCTTTCAAATGCGACCGGATACCGCCTGTATCATTTACCAGTCAGAGTTCGACTGGTCCGATAACAAGTGGCTCGACAATCGACAGCGCAATAGCTGGCAACATGACCCCGCGTCTATTTACGAAGTCCACCTTGGATCATGGCAGCGAGATGATCAGGGGAATTTCCTGGATTACCGCACACTGGCGCACAAACTTGTCGAGTACGTGCAGCATATGGGCTACACGCATATAGAGTTGATGCCAGTGACAGAGCATCCACTCGATGACTCCTGGGGTTATCAGGTTACCGGTTATTTTGCAGCGACCAGTCGATTCGGCTCTCCGGATGATCTGAGGTATTTCATCAATCACTGCCACACGAACAACATCGGTGTCATCCTTGACTGGGTGCCGGCGCACTTTCCTAAAGACAGCTACAGTCTGGCTAGATTCGACGGCACCTGCCTGTTTGAACATGAAGACCCCAGACTGGGAGAACATCGTGACTGGGGTACACTGATATTCAACTACGGCAGAAATGAAGTCCGAAACTTTCTGCTTGCCTCGGCACTTTACTGGTTACGTGAATTTCATATCGACGGACTGAGAGTCGATGCAGTGGCCTCAATGTTGTATCTCGACTACTCCAGAGAAGCTAATGACTGGATACCGAATCGCTATGGCGGCCGTGAGAATCTGGAGGCAATCGATTTTTTACGGCAGTTGAATGCGGTAACCCAAACAGAGGTACCCGGCTCGATAATCATCGCTGAGGAAAGCACTTCCTGGCCACAGGTAACCCGTCCTCCCGATTCCGGCGGACTGGGCTTTTCGATGAAATGGAATATGGGCTGGATGCATGACACGCTGAGTTATATGGCTCAGAATCCGGTACACAGAAGCTATCATCACAATCAATTGACGTTCGGTCTTTTGTATCTATTTACCGAAAACTTCGTACTGCCGTTCAGTCATGATGAAATTGTGCACGGCAAAGGTTCGATGATTAACAAAATGCCGGGTGATGAATGGCAACAGTTCGCTAACCTTCGACTGCTCTATAGCTATCAGTTCACTTACCCGGGAAAAAAGCTGTTATTCCAGGGGTGTGATATTGCTCAGAGATCAGAGTGGAACTTCAAAAGCGGACTGGACTGGCACTGTGCAGATATCAAAGAAAACCGTGGAGTCATGACATTAGTATCAGATCTGAATCGTCTGTATAAAGATAATCCGTGCCTGCATTCATCGGAATTTACCGGAGAAGGCTTTGAATGGATTAATGCTGACGATTCTGAAAACTCTGTTATCAGTTATTTGAGAAAAAGTGATCATCAAACGTTCATCGTTGTGTTGAATTTCACCCCGGTGCCCAGAGAGCACTACGCACTTGGCGTTGACCAAAGCGGCGGCTATAGCGAAATATTCAACTCGGACAGCGAACGTTATGGCGGCTCAAATATCGGTAATCAGGGCCTTTGCCAAACCAGCGACAACCCTTGCATGGGTCGAGCGCATACCATCGAACTATCACTCCCTCCCCTGGGTGCTGTCATATTGCAGCATCGGGAACAATCAAATGATGACTGATAACAACTGTAAGGTACTTTTTGCCTGTAGCGAAATCACCCCACTGGTAAAAACCGGCGGGCTGGCAGATGTTTGCGCAAGCCTGCCGCAAGCTCTGCACCGAACCGGTACAGAAGTGCGAGTAGTCATTCCCGGCTATAAAACGGTACTCAATCAGCTCGACAATGTTGCTCTTGTGTGCACCCTCGACACACCGCTCGGCCCCGTTGCTATCGGCAAAACAGAACTCGACAATGTCGAATTGTATCTGGTCTGCCATCCGGTATTCAGCAATCGTCCCGGAAATCCCTATATGTCGGATGATGATCGCGGCTGGTCCGACAATCCTTTGCGCTTTGCACTGTTCTCACAAGCAGTGACAGAACTGGCACTGCACAAAGACTACCTGAATGTAGAAACCGACATCGTACACTGCCATGACTGGCAGACCGGTTTGGTTCCGGCTTTACTTGCGTTGCACAACCCCCGACCCGCCACCGTCTTTACGATTCATAATCTTGCCTATCAGGGTAATATTATGTTTAACCTCTATGATGAGCTTGGACTGCCAGGTGCGCTGTTTCATGCCAATGGTCTGGAGTTCTGGGGACAGGCGAGCTATATCAAGGGCGGCATAGCCTACGCAGACAGAGTCAATACCGTCAGCCCTACCTATGCAAAGGAAATCCAAACAGAGTTCTACGGCAATGGTATGGATGGCCTGCTGCGCAGCAGAAGCTCAAGAGTCAGCGGTATCCTGAACGGCATTGACGAGGAAGCATGGGATCCGGCAACAGACAAGCATATCAGCGCGAATTTCAGTGCAAAGAATCCTGAGAACAAAAGCGCCAATAAACGCGCCTTGCAACAAAAAAGCGGACTCCCGGAAAACGCAGACATTCCACTTTTCGGTGTAATCAGCCGACTGGCCAACCAGAAAGGTATAGATATACTAATTGATGCTCTGGAGGGCGAGACCGAACTGCGCTATCAACTCACTGTACTTGGCTCAGGTGAAACAGAGTTACAAAACAGACTCTATCAATTGCAGGAGAAACATCCGCAGCATGTCGCTGTCAAAATCGGTTTTGATGAGACTTTTTCACGCCTGGTTGAAGCTGGCGCAGATGTGTTCCTTATGCCGTCTCGCTATGAACCCTGCGGTTTGAATCAAATGTACAGCCTGAGATATGGCACCCTGCCACTCGTCACACCGGTGGGTGGTCTTGCGGATACTGTCATCAATTATTCCGATAATCCGGAAACGGCAACCGGTTTTATTATTGATGACGCTACGCCGGAGGCATTGCGCCAGGGAATAGATCAATGCGTTGGCGCCTTCAGTAACAAAAGCCTGTGGGCGCAGCTACAGCACAATGGCATGACCACCTCGTTCAGCTGGGAAAAAAGCGCACTGCTCTACCAGCAACTCTATAAAACCGCACTCGGTGATGCAGCCATTGCCAATGAGCACATCAGAAACGCCCGGTTTTCTGCCGGTTAGACCAGCACCGCGTTACCCCCTGTCTGCGCAGCTTAGCGCTAAACTCGCCACGAAGGCCGCCAGTGTCAGCGATGGGTAACGAGACATCACAGCGCCAAACCATTCAACGATAGTGGTGTCGCCTCCACATAAAAACTATTCGCCTGGTCTATTGCCCGCCTTCTCCGCAGGAGTCATTCTCCGTCTTGTCAGGAGTCGATGGCGTCGACGAATACCCTGACTTAACCTTAAAAATATCCTGTACGCCCGGATCAACCTTGTTACGCAGGTTGCACCGGCTGGTCTGCCTGCAAAACCCTGAGGTAGATTGAAATGTCCGGTTATTCAAACCTTTCGCGCCCGCAGACGCTGCAGCTTCACAACGGCACTAAAACAACGCTTCCTTTCACTACAGACGAATATCACAACCGGCTGAACCAGTTGCGACAATGGATGAATGAGCAGGACGTACCTGTCGTGCTGTTCACCTCCATGCACAACATCGCGTACTACACAGGTTTTTTATACTGTGCATTTGGCAGACCCTATGGTTGTGTTATTACCGCTGAACACTGTACCACCGTCTCTGCAAATATTGACTACGGTCAACCATGGCGAAACAGCATTGCAGATAACGTGGTATACACCGACTGGCAGCGTGACAATTTCTGGCGTGCTATAGGTGACCTCGTTGGCAACGAAAGAAAAATCGCCATAGAACTTGATCACATTACACTGGCAACAGAAAAATTACTCAAAGCGCACCTTGGCAATCCACAAATCATTGATGTGGCTGCAGCAGCAATGCAACACAGAATGATTAAGTCACCAGCGGAAATTGAGTTAATTAAAAAATCTGCTGCTATCGCAGACCTGGGTGGTCGTGCAATCACTGATGCAGTCAAACCCGGTATCCGTGAAATAGACGTTGCAATGGCGGGACGCGATGCGATGGAACATGCGATCGCAGAACAATTTCCGCATTCGGAAATCAGAGATTCCTGGGTGTGGTTTCAGTCCGGTATCAATACCGACGGCGCCCACAATCCGGTCACCTGCCGCAAGCTCATTCATGGAGACATTCTCAGTATGAATGCATTTCCAATGATTTCCGGTTACTACACCGCGCTTGAGAGAACTCTTTTTCTTGGTGAAGCCGACGAGGCTTCATTGAAAATCTGGCAGGCTAACGTTGCCGCTCACGAGCTTGGAATATCGCTGATAAAACCGGGCATCAGCTGTGCAGAAATCTGCGCACAGATCAATTCGCATTTTGAATCACTGGATTTGCTGCAATATCGGACCTTCGGCTACGGACATTCATTCGGAGTTTTATCCCACTATTACGGTCGTGAGGCCGGTCTCGAAATCAGAGAAGATATCGACACCGTACTGCAACCCGGCATGGTGATATCTATCGAACCCATGCTGACACTGCCCGAGGGAAAACCGGGTGCCGGAGGTTATCGGGAGCACGATATTCTGGTCGTCACTGAGGATGGTGCGGACAATATCACCGGGTATCCATTCGGGCCGGAACATAATATTCTGTAGGGCAATATCCGACGCGGCTTTAACAACCTGCGCATTCCCATTTAAATAAAGTGAAAGGCAGCCTGTATTTTCAGGCTGCCAAGATCGAGACAAACCGAACACAACCGTCATGAGTTTTAGAACACAACAACCTCACTCGAGTGCCCGGATATTCAGATTAATTCGTTATACTTTTATTGAATACGCACAGGCATCCTGCAGTGGTAAATAAAAAATCCATGGTGACAAGCGAACAGATCACCGATTTCAAAGAAAACGGTGTTGTGCTTATAAAAGACGCTTTTCAGCCGTTTATCGAACAAGCACGTCAGGCGATCGAACAAAATCAGGCTTCCCCGAGCTGGCGTGAGCGCACTTACAGACCGGATGATGGCAGTGCACCATTTTTTCAGGACTACTGTGTGTGGTCAAAGTTTGATGGATATCGGGCGCTGGTCGAAGAGTCGCCAATGGCAGCAATTGCGGCTCAGCTGATGGGCTCTGATACCGCCAGAATCTTCCATGATCATGTGCTGGTAAAAGAACCCGGCAATTCAGTGGTCACGCCATGGCATCAGGACAAACCCTACTATCTGGTGACCGGCGATCAAACCGTCAGCTTCTGGATACCACTCGACCCGGTCCCCAGAGAAAGGACCATCGAATATATTGCAGGCTCACATAAATCGGGAAAACTCTATAAACCCAAACGGTTTGACGGGACTGATTTATACGCCAACGATAACTCAGAACCTGTTCCGGATGTCGATGCCAACCGATCCGACTTCACTATTCTCGGCTGGGACGTAGCACCGGGTGATGCGGTGGCATTCGATTTCGGTACTCTCCATGGAGCACCGGCCAACTCCTCGACACAACGGCGCCGGGTAATTTCATTCCGATGGGTGGGCGATGATGCACGTTTTATCGAGCGTCCGGGCAAAACCTCTCCCGCGTTCCCCGACCTGACTTACCGGGACGGTGATAAGTTCACCGGGCCGGATTTTCCGGTTATCTACAGTGTCTAGCAGGGCGTTGAAAAACGTCAGGAGCGACGATCTGAGAAGACACCTGACGCTGTACCAGAGCAACCGAAAAAACGCAGTTAATGGGGTATAAGTGAGCATTTTGACCGGGCTTGTGTTCCAGGGTAAATTCAACGCCCTCAGACCCATGCAACAACTGGCACACTAGTTATTCAACAGCCTGCTGGACAACCGGACGATTGTACAGCCTATAGAGAGCTGTAAGCTTTGGTAAATCCACGAAGAGAGATGGGGATTTCTATTGGTCCCGCACCTTCAGCAGCCACAGTAATCAGCGCGGTTTTACCTTTTTTTAAAGCCTCTATCACTTCGGCGCTGAGTGGTTCACGAACCAGACAGCCGTGCTTTTGGCAGATGCGAAAAGGGGCACCGCGCTCTTCACTGGTATCGATTTTCAAACGTAGCCCAAACTCCAGCAATACACCCAGTGGCGTCACTATGTCAGCAACGGCTTCAACCTTAATTCCGTCAATCACTGCTGATTCATCGTCGACCTTGCGTACCACGAATTCTATTGCAGGCGACCCTTGTGGATCTTTACCAAGTTGCGTCATCGCACAGGGCGGCGCACCGCCGGCCTCACAGACCAGGCTCCAGTCTCCCACCGGGGTGACCTGCAGATCCGAAGGAATTTCCGCAGTTGGTGCTGCAGGAGCTTCCTGCTGAAGATCGCTGATCTTTTGCGCACCGACAGTAAAAGGCAGCCACAATAGCGCCGAAAAAAACAAGGATTTTTTCATCCAGAGCATTCTGTTCAAAACGATTGACCTCAAGAGGTGATTGCGCCAATGGTCAGGATCTTCCCTGACGCTGTACTGAACCGCGGGTAACTGACCAGGCAATAGCAAACCAATGATAATGCATCCCGCGATGTATGCCTTCAAGCTCAGTAACCGAATAGACACACATCGCGGCAATGTCAGGTCTATTCAGCCGCCGGCACCATACACAGGAAAACGTCGGCACAGGGCGGTGACTTTTTCGCGCACTTCAGCGTTGACCGATTCGTTGGTGATATCGTCCAATACATCACACATCCATCCGGCTAGTTCAGTCATTTCCGCTTCTTTAAAACCACGGGTAGTGGCTGCGGGTGAGCCGATCCGCAACCCGCTGGTAACAAAAGGTGACTGAGGGTCTTTGGGTACCGTGTTTTTATTGACGGTAATGTGTGCACGCCCCAGTGCGGCATCTGCTTCTTTACCGGTAATGCCCTTGTCGATCAGATCTAACAGAAAAAGGTGATCGTCGGTGCCGTCAGATACAATCTTGTAGCCGCGCTGCTGGAAGACTTTACACATTGCGCGTGAATTATCCAGAACCTGCTGCTGATAGACTTTAAAAGACGGCTCCAGCGCTTCTTTGAAGGCAACCGCTTTCGCGGCAATGACATGCATTAAGGGTCCACCCTGCATACCGGGAAAGATATTAGAATTAAATTTCTTCTCGAGCTCGGGGTTGGCCCTGGCCACAATAAGTCCACCGCGAGGACCTCGAAGTGTTTTGTGCGTTGTACTGGTGACTACATCAGCAAACGGCACCGGATTCGGGTACAGCCCGACTGCGACCAAACCCGCAACATGCGCCATATCTACCAGAAAGTAAGCACCGACCTCATCGCAGATGTCGCGGAATCTTTTCCAGTCGATGATTTTCGAATACGCTGAAAAGCCTGCCACGATCATTTTCGGTTTGTGTTCTCTGGCCAGTTCAGCCACCTGATCGTAGTCAATCTCTCCGGTGTCTTCGTTAAGCCCGTACTGGACAGCATTATAAATCTTGCCGGAAAAGTTCACCTTTGCACCGTGAGTCAAATGACCGCCATGATCAAGCGACATACCTAATACCACATCTCCTGGTTCGCAAAGCGCCATGTAGACAGCCGCATTGGCCTGTGATCCTGAATGCGGTTGTACGTTAGCGTAATCAGCATTGAAGAGTTGTTTAGCTCTTTCTATGGCAAGTTGCTCGGCTATATCAACAAACTCACAGCCACCGTAGTATCGTTTACCAGGATACCCTTCTGCATATTTGTTGGTGAGCACAGAACCCTGCGCTTCCATCACTCTGCGACTGGTGTAGTTCTCTGATGCAATGAGCTCTACGTGATCTTCCTGACGCTGCCGCTCCTTTTCCATCGACGCCCATAATTCATCGTCAAAGCCTGCAATTACCTCATTTTCACTAAACATGGTTTTAGTCTCCGGAATACTCAATAATAATTTTTTCTTAACGCGCTCAGACGATTCTTTTTGATCGTCCGCGGGATTTATCTGCAGTGTTCTGATCAAACAGATCTGCCAGTTGTTCTGTCATGGCACTGGCCAGCTCGCTGACGTTGGCAATGGTAGCTGCCCGTTTGTAGTATTGAGTCACATCGTGCCCGATGCCTATTGCGGTCAATTCGACCGCCGGATCTGACTCGACAACGGCAATCATCTCGCGCAGGTGCCGTTCAAGAAATTTTCCAGGGTTAGCAGACAATGTAGAGTCGTCTATCGGTGCCCCGTCAGAGATCATCATCAGAATCTTTCGTTTTTCGGTACGGTGAGCCAAGCGCTGATAAGCCCACTGCAACGCCTCCCCGTCTATATTTTCTTTCAGCAAGCCCTTGCGCAGCATCAGCCCCAGATTACTGCGGCCACGGCGCCAGGGGGTGTCAGCCGACTTATAAATAATATGCCTGAGATCATTCAGTCGCCCCGGGTTGGCGGGATGTCCTGCCGCGACCCATTGCGTACGCGACTGCCCGCCCTTCCAGGCACGTGTGGTGAACCCGAGTATCTCCACGCCAACACCACAGCGTTCAAGTGTATTTGCCAGCACATCAGCACAGGCAGCCGCGACAACAATAGATCGCCCGTGCATGGAACCGCTGTTATCGAGTAACAAGGTGACTACCGTGTCTCTGAACTGCGCATCCTGTTCGCGCTTGAATGACAGCGGTTGCATCGGGTCGGTCACTACCCTGGTCAGGCGGGCGGTATCGAGCACCCCTTCTTCCTGATCGAAATCCCATGAACGATTCTGGTACGCCAACAGACGGCGTTGCAGCCGATTGGCGAATCTGCCTACAGACGACTGCAGATCACCAACATGTTCATCAAGACGTTCACGCAGACGTGTCAGTTCAGTAGTGTCACAAATATCAAGCGGTTTGACCGTTTCGTCGAATTCGGTGGTGAATATTTTATAGTGGGGTGTCTGGGCAAAACGTTCACTGTTGGGTAACTCGACTGAAGCACCGGGCGTTTCAGTCGGGTCTCCTTCTTCTCCGTCAGCTTCATTGTCAGTAGTGTCAGAATTCTCTGCTTCCTGCTCTGCATCTTCGTCTGCCAGTGCATCATCGGGCGCATCGGAATCGGCTGATTCACCCTCACCTTCGTTATCGCTATTATCCTCGGGGGGCACCTCTTCACTGGCATGGTCCCCGGCTTCGCCATCAGTGTCGATCTCCGGCACCAGATCCATGGCAACCAGCAGATCGTTCATTTGTGTCGCAAATGCCTGCTGATCGTCACGTACGGTAAACAATTGCTCCAGCAGTGCATCGGGAATTTTGTCGAGCTTTTCACGCTGACTGACAAGCAATGCCCTTCCCGACTGTGATGCCTCACGACCGCTAAGCGATTGACGCATCAAAACACCAAGCGCCTCGGCAAGCACTGCGGATTCGTTTTTTAGATCCAGTTTGGCAATACGCGCGCTGTGCGAGTCTTCAAGGTTACTCGCAAGCCCGTCCAGATTGCGGCTGCCCACCGATTCCACCCGAGCCTGCTCCACCATATCAAACGCATAACGTGCGGCAGGGTCGTGTGGCGCAGTTCGTCGATGCACTTCGCCATTGTGATGAGCACGCCACAGCGCCAGCGCATCTGTTTGGCCCCGAGTGACTGCCAACTCCGACGCGCTGGGGCTGGTATCAATGTCCTGCAACCGGTTACCACCGATTTCAACAGCGCTGTGTCCGCGTTCGAAGTTGACCTGCAGTGTATCGTCTCCCGATACTGCCCGCGCACAGGCATTGAGGGAGCGCTTTAATAACTCCGGGTCGTTAGCAGTGTTAGCCGTATTGTCGTTGTCCGCACTCATCGGAAATGGGACTAACCAATACTGGCAGCAGTTGAAATTTCTTCGTTAAACACACGCTGATACAGTTCTTCGAGCAAGTCTTTTTCAACCGGATCACACTTGTTTAGAAAGGTGAGTTCGAAGGCCAGTGCAACGTTGTTGAAAAACTGACTGTTCTGCGTCCAGGTCAAGACTGTTCTGGGACTCATTACCGTCGACAGATCGCCGTTGCGGAATGCCGAACGGGTCAACCCTGCCAGCGCGACCATTTTTTCAACGGTGGCCCGGCCTTCTGTTCCCTGCAGGTGCGGTGATTTAGCCAGAACAATTTCTACCTCTTTTTCTTCCGGCAGATAATTCAACACGGTCGTGATAGACCAGCGGTCCATCTGTGCCTGATTGATCTGCTGAGTCCCGTGATACAAACCAGTGGTATCACCCAGACCAACCGTATTGGCAGTAGCGAAGAGCCGGAAACTCTCGTGAGGGCGAATGACTCTGCTCTGATCGAGCAAGGTGAGTCTGCCGGATGACTCCAGCACACGCTGAATTACAAACATCACATCAGGGCGACCGGCATCGTACTCGTCGAACACCAGCGCCACATTGCGCTGATAGGCCCATGGCAGTATGCCGTCCTGAAATTCAGTCACCTGCTTTCCATCCTGCAGCACAATCGCATCCTTACCGATCAGGTCAATACGACTGACGTGGCTGTCGAGGTTGATTCTCAGACAAGGCCAGTTAAGGCGCGCCGCCACCTGCTCAATATGAGTGGATTTTCCAGTGCCATGGAACCCGGTCACCAGCACTCTGCGATCTGCCGCAAAACCGGCCAGTATCGCGAGCGTGGTTCTGCCATCGAACAGGTAATCCGGATCGAGGTCCGGCACCAGATCGGTACGCTCGGAATAGGCCGGCACTTGCATGTCAACATCGATACCAAAGGTATCCCTGACATCAATGCTGGTATCGGGTGTTGGTGCGATTTGTTCTTTTGTGTCTTGCTTCATAGCCGAGGGTTATACAGTAAAAAGCCCCGACAATCGCCGGGGCAGTTGAGAGTTCCTGCAATTCGCGGGTTTACACCGCAGTATTGCCGGTAAATTACATGGCTTTATCAATGATCATGTGCGTCCATGCGCCTTCCGGTGCTTTCGTGATGACAGGATCCGACCCGCCGGACAGCAGCGTGTCCACTGTACGCTGATAATCAGACGGATCAAGCTTGCCATCTGAACCTTCTGTCAGCTTGTTGATCTCCAGCATCATACGCTGCTGATGCTTTTCTGTCTGTGCGCCTGACGCGTCGTTTTCCAGCACAATATCCGCTGCTTCTTCAGGGTTGCTGCGGGCAAACTCCCACCCCTTCATCGACGCACGGACAAACCTAGCCGCTTTATCTACGAACGCCGCGTCATTCAGGTTCTTTTCCAGAACGTAAAGCCCGTCCTCCATGGTAGACACGCCCTGATCTTCGTACTTGAACACCTGCAGCTCTTCAGCGGGGATTCCTGCATCGATGATCTGCCAGTACTCATTGTAGGTCATCGTCGATACACAGTCCGCCTGCTTTTGCAAAATCGGATCGACATTGAACCCCTGCTTCAGCACAGTCACTCCTGCGTCCGAGCCGTCGGTAGGCAATTCGAGACGGGACATCCAGCTTAAAAACGGATATTCGTTACCGTAGAACCAGACACCCAGCGTTTTTCCGGCAAAATCCGCAGGATCTTTGATACCGGTTTCCTTGCGGCAGGTCAGCATCATGCCTGATCGTTTGAAGGGCTGGGCAATATTAACCAGAGCCACACCCTTTTCACGACTGGCAAGTGCGGAGGGCATCCAGTCTACTATCACATCAGCGCCACCCCCGGCGATAACCTGTGGTGGCGCAATGTCCGGTCCACCGGGTTTTATCGTGACGTTGAGATCTTCCTCGTCGTAAAAGCCTTTATCTTTGGCAACGTAGTAGCCGGCAAACTGCGCCTGGGTTACCCATTTGAGTTGCAGGGTAAAGTCGTCACTGGCAGATACCGTACCGGCAAAAATGCCCAGTGCAGCTGTGATTGATGTAACCAACAGTTTTTTCATGTTGTCGTTCTCCAACTAGCGGCGAAAAGATGGATGCCAGAATGTCAGCACCCGTTCAGCAAGGCCTATCAGCCCGTAAAACAAAGAACCGGCGAGGGCGGCCACGGCTATTTCGGCCCACACCATATCCACATTCATACGCCCCACTTCTGTCGAAATTCGAAACCCCATCCCCACAATCGGGGTTCCGAAAAATTCCGCAACGATGGCACCGATCAACGCCAGCGTAGAGTTTATTTTCAACGCATTGAAAATAAACGGAAGTGCCAGAGGCAATCGCATTTTAATCAGAGACTGCCGATACCCGGCAGCATAGGTTTTCATGAGGTCGTGTTGCATCGAATCAGCAGCTGACAATCCGGCCACGGTATTCACAAGCATCGGAAAAAATGTCATTACCACCACAACCGCAGCTTTGGAAGGCCAGTCGAAGCCGAACCACATCACCATAATAGGCGCAATGCCCACCACCGGCAGCGCTGATACCAGATTACCAATGGGCAGTAAGCCGCGTTTCAGAAAGTCTGAGCGATCAATTAACAGTGCGACAACAAACCCGCTGCCGCATCCTAATGCATAACCGATAAGCACCGCCTTGAGAAAGGTTTGCTTAAAGTCAGCCCACAAAGTTGCAGTGGAACTGGCGAATCGTTCAGCAATGGCGCTGGGGGATGGCAGCAATACCTGCGGAATAGATAAGCCGCGTGTCATCACCTCCCAGATAATCAACAGCCACGCACCAAAGGCAAGGGGTATTAACAGGCGCAGTAACCACGACAGACCGGCATTGCCCGTCTCCACCGCTGCGAGTCGCTCAACAGCAAACCAGCCGAGACACCAGGCAGCAACCACACCGGCCCAGTAACCGGCCAGCAACTCGACCTTGCCCAACGGTTGTATCAAACACCAGGCACCGGCAAATGAAACCACAGCAGCAATCAAACCGCAGGTTAACGCGTGACGGGAAAAGAACTCAGACCGGAAAAACAACAGTGCCGCAAATACAATCGTTGCTGCGCCTGCAACATTCAAAGAAGTTGTAAATTTTGCATCGACACCCGCATCTGCTACCGGCAGTGCAAGTAATAAACTAGCGCCAACCGCACTCGACAACAACAACAGTTGCTGCAGAAAACTGAAATAGCGGCCCGACACGATCATCATGTGCTGATGCCCATCCGTTTAAGCACCATTCGATTTGCCAATGACACCAGCCCTACGAGTAAAGCCGCCAACAGCGACGCCATGAACAACGCCGACCATATTTGAATTGTCTGTCCATAGTAGGAGCCTGCCAGTAATCGGGCACCCAGCCCGGCTACTGCGCCGGTGGGTAATTCACCGACGATTGCACCCACCATTGAGATGGCAATAGCGACCTTCATACTCGTGAAGAGATAAGGTATCGCAGCAGGCAATCGCAACTTCCAGAGCGTTTGCGACGATGACGCATTGTAGGTTCGCATCAAATCAACATGACTACGCTCCGGTGAACGCAATCCTTTGACCATTCCGACCGCTACCGGGAAAAAACTGAGATAGGTGGATATAAAGGCTTTGGGCAACAGACCCTGTATACCAACAGCGTTAAGTACCACAATAATCATGGGTGCAATTGCAAGAATTGGGATTGTTTGCGATGCAATTATCCATGGCATCAAACTTTTATCGAGCGCTTTACTATGCACAATGGCTATGGCGAGCGATATCCCCAACAACGTCCCCATAACAAACCCGAGAAGCGCGGTTGATAACGTTATGCCGGAGTGATAGATCAAACTGCGTTTGCTGGTGATTTTTTTCTTAACTGTCGTGTTGTATACCTCGTTCGCTACCTGATGAGGTGACGGCAGCACCGGTCTTTCCTGATTCAGCGTATCTGTAACCAGTTGCTTCAGCGGAACGTTATCAACCTTGGCACGCTCGTAATGATCTCGTTGAAATGGAGCATTCAGCACCACAGCCGAGAGGACCCACACCAGCAATATTGCCAATACGACTGCTACTACCGGCAAGACATAGGTCAGGAAAGTATCTTTAATGCCGCGCATTGAGATCAAAGTTCATAGACAGACTGGTACAACGCTCGAGCCGGAAAATAGATCTATTGCCATGACTAGAAACATCAAAACTAACCGACACGCAGCTGCAGCTCACTACGTTTTTCAACCTAACGCCTGCTAAGTCAGAGCTAGTCTTCATAGCTATGGCCAAGTCGCAAGCCCTCTCTGACTCGATGCGCT
>JAHDHK010000079.1 GCA_020631335.1 Chromatiales bacterium | reverse complement strand
GATCAGCGCCTCTGGAAAGAGTTTAACGAGGCGTGCAGTGAAATTTACGAGGTCCACCGTGGCAAACAAAGAGAGCAACACGCTGCAAGTGTTGAACATGTTACCCGTGCACGTGACATCATCAAACAACTTCGTCAGGCGGGCGCCAGTGACAAAGCTTTAGATGAAAAAGAACTACAGCAATTGCAGGACGAATTTAATTCGCTGCCGGAGTTCCCTGAAAAAGAGCAGAAGTTTCTGTTCAGAGATTTCAACCGCACCATAGACGGGCTGGACAAACAGCGTGAACGCCACTCCGAAACGGCACTTAAGCAACAAATACAACGACTGCGAAATAACGCGTCGATATGTGATCAACTAGAGGCATTGGCCGGTAGTCCATCAGACGATATATCGAATCAGCTGGAACAACTGCTCAGCGAATGGGATGATGGTCAAAAAACTGATAATCTGGAATGGCGAAAGGCAATAAATCTTCGTCGGGACTCTATTGTCACCCATCTGCAGTCAGGCACTTTACCCGACTTTGCCACCAACACCACAGCGCGAAGGTTGTTATGTATCGACCTTGAAATTCTGATGGACAAAGACACTCCGGCCGAAGATAAAGCGCTGCGTATGCAACACCAGCTCGATCTTCTGCAACAAGGTATCTCCGCGTCATCAGCAAACTCACGCGCAGAGCAGATACAAGCCATGGAAGTCAGCTGGCTAACCGCTTTTCCGGCAGAGGCCGATCAGCGCGACAAACTGAATACAAGATTTGCAACCACATTATCCGGCTGATATCAGACAGCTTTGTACAACCATTCAGGAAGCAACTAATGGGCTTAATGCCGGATGCAGTCATCTTTGATATGGATGGACTGCTTATTGATACAGAGCGTTTCTCACTGAGAGCTTTTGAATATGCTGTCGCGTCGCACAACCTGGATGGATTGACCGACATATTCACTTCTCTGGTGGGCACCAACGATAAACACCATAAAGACACGTTGAAAAGCGAACTGGGGCATCTGGTAGATCCGGTCGCCTTCAGGCAGACCTGGGTTGATCACTTCCATGAGCTGACCCATAGCGACACCATTCCATTGCTGGATGGAGTGCCGGAAACACTGCAATGGCTCAGAGAGCAGGGAGTAAAAACGGCAGTGGCAACCTCGTCAGGTTCTCAAGCTGCAGAACAAAAACTGACAGACACGGGTATCAGAGACTACTTTGCAACAGTCACCTGCGGTGATCACGTCACTAACAGTAAGCCCGACCCTGAAATCTACCTTAAAGCAGGTAAATCTATCGGTGCAGACATGAGCAGATCAATCGGCCTGGAGGATTCTGCCAATGGTGTTAAATCGGCGCATGCAGCGGGGCTGAACGTTATACAGATTCCAAATATAGTGCCGTCCTCACAGGAACTACTCGCTCTGGGTGTTCGCGTTTGTGACTCTATGTACGACGTACTGAAACTGATGCAATCCGGCCAGGCACTGCCACCACAGCGCTGAAGTATTAGCGACCGCGTGACAATACCGCTTTTAGTGCCTGCAGACTTTGCAGGTACGGTGCTACGCGAGAGACCTCCCTTAATTTGACAACGAAGTCCTGCTGCAGTTTCTCAAGCGCTTCAGTCAGTGTTAAACCTCCCTGCTGCATCACATTTTGGTGCACCCATTGATTCGTTGGAGAGTGATCAACCATCTCATGATATTCGCGATCATATCGTTGAATCTGGCGTTGTAACAGTGCGACCAGGGACTTCAGATCGGGTATCTCAAAACCACATCCGGACGTATCAACGTATTTTTGATACAACTCGATAACAACCGATATATTTCCGTCCTTTCTTGCGGTTAAAAGCGTTTTCATCAGTTGATGCTTATGATCTCTGATTTGTGGATCCTGTTCGTGGTCAGGGTGAAGTACCTGAGCTGTGCGGCGAAACAGTTTTTCAAGCAATTGCTTATTGATTGTTTTTGCGACAGAACCGTTTGAAGTATGTACCGACTGCTCTTTGTTTTTATCGAATCTGCTTTGGCCTGGTTTTTCCCCGGCAGTCCGTGTGTAGCGCATATCATCCTTACTGGGCGGTTGCTGGAATACGCTGTTTAATATCGACGCCTTACTCAGCGACCCGAACTGACCGGCCTCTACTGCCGTCACCAGTTCATCAACAGTCATATTTAACTCATTCTGAAGCAACTGCTGTTCTACTTTCGTTAACCTGGATACACAGGCATCGTGATATTGCCTTGACAATACTTCAAGCGTTCCCGCTTTGTGCGATGCAAGGGTTGAAAGATTCCGCTCTATCCAGTCACGTATATCGCCAAGCTGCCATGGTTGCAGAGATCTGTCAGAAAAATGAATAATCAACTGACTGGTCTGCTCCGTCAGTGCCTCGCAATATTTGCGTCGGCTTTCAGCAAGATCTGCCCCCATAAAAGCCTGTGCCTGCCGGCAGGCATCGTCAAAATGCTGATTGCGTTGCCGTCTCGATTCCAGTTGAGCCCACAACCTGTTAAAGCGTTGCTGCAACGGTGTTGTCGCAGCCACTGATGCAGATGAAGTCAACCGGTTATTGGTTCCCGTCAGCAACCTGTCCGATACTGATTGTGTTGGCGAATTAATGACTCTTTACATACCTTGTTTCATCAGTTGTGTTGTGAGCGTATAGGTTTGTACGGCAGGTATCCAGCATTTCAGGATGACTAGCGGTCATTGTTTTTCAGCGAGGCAGGTTTTCAAAGACCGTCGGGCCTGGTTAGTAATAAAAATCCTGACTGATTCAACTTTGCAAAAATCAAATTTACTGTACACTCATACAGTATTATGAGCAAGCTACAGTATGCAGAACTCCACTGCATTTCCAATTTCACTTTCCTGCGTGGCGCATCCCGCCCGGAAGAACTGGCAGACACCGCATCAAAGCTCGGTTACAAAGCACTGGCCATTACCGACGAATGCTCTATGGCAGGAATCGTCCGCGCTCACACCCAGGCTAAAAAGTCCGGCATCAAACTCATCATCGGCACCGAACTCCAGCTTGAATACGGTTTCAGGCTCATATTACTGGCGCGTGATCACTGCGGCTATACCGATCTGTGCAGCCTGATTACCGATGCCAGACGTAACGCCGGAAAAGGCGAATACCGGTTTGAGCGCGAGCGGCTGGAAAAAATCAAACCACACCATTGTATCGCTATTCTCTCACCAGCCCGGGTGAACAGTGAATCAGCAAACGACGACACCCTGAGCTGGTTTGCCACACATTTCAAATACGCATGGCTTGCACTGACGCTTCTGCACGAACGTACCGATACCGCGCACCAGCAGCGTATCGATAACATGGCACAGCAATATTGCCTGCCGGTGGTCGCCTGCGGCGATGTCCATATGCACTGCCGGATGCGTCGGGCACTTCAGGATGTCGTCACCTGCATCCGCGAGAACTGCACATTGAGCAATGCCGGCAGAAAACTGTACGCCAATGGTGAGCGCCACCTGCGTCCTGTAAAAACACTGGACAGCCTTTACCCGGCAGCAGCACTGCAGGAAAGCCTTCGGATTGCGGCACTGTGTACTTTCAGCCTCGATGAACTGCATTACGAATATCCGCATGAACTGGTACCCGCCTCACGCGCCGCCATCGACTATCTGCGCGAACTTACCTATCGTGGCATGCGTGTACGCTGGCCGGCTGGTGCCAGCGAGTCGGTTCAGCAGCAAATCGACAAAGAACTCCGGCTGATCGAAGAACTGGGTTACGAACACTACTTTCTCACGGTACAGGACATCGTTCGCTTCGCACGCGAAAAGGGCATTCTGTGTCAGGGCAGAGGCTCAGCCGCCAACTCTGCGGTGTGCTTCTGCCTGATGATCACCGAGGTCGATCCCATGCGAATGAGTATGCTGTTTGAGCGCTTTATTTCCAAAGAGCGCAACGAACCCCCAGATATCGACGTCGACTTCGAACACGAACGTCGTGAAGAAGTTATCCAATACATCTACCGCAAATATGGCAGGCACCGCACGGCACTGGCCGCCACCGTCATCAGTTATCGCCGTCGCAGCGCCATCCGTGATGTCGGCAAAGTACTCGGCCTGCAGGAAGATCAGATAGACGCACTGGCCAAATCAATGGCCTGGTGGGACGGCACCGATGTCATGCCGGAACGACTGGCCGAAATGGGCTTCGCTCCCGACAGCCCGCTGATGAAACGCTTTGCCTGGTTACTGGAACAAATCATGGGCTTCCCGCGTCACCTGTCACAGCATGTCGGCGGCTTTGTGATATCACATCAGCCGTTGTCCTCGCTGGTACCGGTTGAGAACGCGGCCATGCCCGATCGCACTGTGATTCAATGGGACAAAGACGACCTGGAGGAACTGGGACTATTAAAAGTCGATGTACTCGCACTGGGCATGCTCACCGCAATTCGCAAATGCTTTAACCTGCTCAAAGAGCACAGGGGGGTGCACTACAACATGTCCTCGGTACCGGCAGAAGATCATCAGACCTATCAAATGATCCAGAACGCCGACACCATTGGCGTATTTCAAATTGAATCGCGTGCACAAATGTCCATGCTGCCGCGCCTGAGGCCGAAAAATTTCTACGATCTGGTGATCGAAGTGGCCATTGTGCGGCCGGGGCCCATTCAGGGCGGCATGGTCAACCCTTACCTGAAGCGTCGGCAGGGACTTGAACCAGTCACCTACCCTAACGCCGCACTGAAAAAGGTACTAAAACGAACACTGGGCGTACCGGTGTTTCAGGAGCAGGTAATGGAGCTGGCCATGGTCGCGGCAGGCTTCAGCCCGGGCGAAGCTGATGAATTGCGACGCTCGATGGCCGCCTGGCGCAGAGTCGGCACGGTAGAGCGGTTTCGTCATCGCCTGATGGAAGGTATGGAAAACAACGGCTATGACGACCAGTTTGCCGATGCAGTATTCCGGCAGATCCGCGGCTTTGGCGAATACGGCTTTCCTGAATCTCACGCCGCCAGTTTCGCCCTGCTGGTCTATGTATCTGCCTGGCTCAAGTGTCACGAGCCGGCTGCATTTTGCTGCGCCATCATGAACAGTCTGCCAATGGGCTTCTATGCACCCTCAGATCTCGTGGCCGATGCCAGACGACACGGTGTCGAGGTTCGGGAAATTGATATCAATGAAAGCCTGGGTGACCACCACCTTCAACCCGCCGGTAAAGACTTTGCCGTGAGGCTGGGCTTGCGACTGGTTAAAAATCTGTCGCAAAGCGCGTCTGAACGACTGATCCGGGAACGTCTGCAAAACGGCCCCTATACTTCAATCAGCAACCTGCTGACACGCACAGGCCTGAACTCGCGCGACCAGCAGGCACTCGCTGCAGCCGGCACATTGAAATCCATCAGTGGTAACCGACACCGGGCACACTGGGATCTGCTGGGGGTAGAACGCCTGCCCGGTATGCTGCACGAAGCCTCCGCGGAAGATATCCCCCAGCAACTGCCACTCATTACCGAAGGCGAAGACATTGTCGCCGACTACCAGAACGTCGGCTTCACGCTTGGCCGACACCCGCTCGCACTGTTGCGCGGGCAATTTGAGCAGCACCGGATTCTGACGGTAAAACAATGGTTGGGTAACTGTACCAATGGCCAGTTTGCCCGTATTGCCGGCCTGGTCAAGGTGCGTCAGCGGCCGGGCAGTGCCAAGGGGGTAATCTTTATGACCACCGAAGATGAAACAGGCCTGGCCAATATCGTAATCTGGCAGAACGTGACCGAGAAATACCGCAAGGCAGTTATCGGCGCGCGTCTGGTCGTGATATCCGGCACCACCCAGAAAGAGGGACAGGTAGTTCATCTGGTCGCACGATCAGTAGAAGATCAGACATCGTTGCTTGGTGACCTGGCAACTGCATCGCGAGATTTTCATTAAAAAAGCCCGGCAGCTACAAAATTTGTCAAGCGATTAAATACAACATTTAGCGTCACAAACAATTAAAAAAATGCTTGACGGAACGCCTCGACTTACAATTTTCAGGCGGGTTTTCCACAGTACAATTTCATTTGACAACTACGTCACATTTAGTGTTGCTGCCTAAGTGCGAAAAAATGATTGCAAAACTCGTATCTCTATGTTTTACAACACTTTAGTGCGTTGATTAAAAAATGACCATTTTGTTATAACTCCTTGATTAGACGCCCTTGCAGCACCCTCTAAATCGACTTATCCACTAAGTTATCCACAGAAATTGTGGATAATATTCACTGACAATGAAAGTGCTACAGAAATGTGACAATACGAGAAGAAAATGACATGGTGTCGCGATACTGAAGCAATATTGAACACCACTTATACCCATTCGGATTTGTTCAGCTACCCGCCCGAAAGCCAATGGAATACTGGTGTTTTAGATTGGAGAAACAGCAATGCCTGACACAGTCACAGCACCGGGTCTCCTGCAAGCCCTGTCGTTGAGCTTGCTTTTACTCATGACCAGCGGTTGCGCAGTCATGAGCAAATCCGACTGTATTGAAGGCAACTGGGCGGAGGCTGGCGTCAGTGACGCAGAGCGTGGATACACCTCATCTGCCCGGCTGCCATCACGCATTCGCGTGTGTGCCAGGCACGGTGCAACAGCTAATAAAATAGACTACTTACTGGGCTACAAGGAGGGCTTGCAACGTTACTGCCGCCCCGGGAAAGCCTGGTACGCCGGCAGCATCAATCAAACCTATCGTGGCATCTGCCCCGGCGAGGTTGAGCAAACTTTCCTGCAGCACTATCTGGCAGGTTTACACACTGCACGCCGTGAGGTCTGGCACAAGTATCACTGGCTTGAGAGTGAGTTGTTTGATGCGAGAATAAGACGGACTCGTCACCTCAAGGACAAACCGCTTCGTCAGCGGCAGGAGGCACGAATCAGCCGGTTACTGAACCGGCTTGATGAATTGCGGGCAACACGCTTTCAAATCAATCAAAAAATCGCCCGCTGGTCGGCACGACTCGAATCAATTTAACAACGCAACAACCCGATGCCGGCAAACGCCGACATCGGGTCGCAACACGCAGGGGCCTGGATCAGCCGCCCATCTTCTTGGCAAGTGTCTTTTTGGTCTGTGTGACTGACTTGCTGTTCGCTGCCTTAACCTTAGTGTCGATCTTGGTGATCTCTGCCAGGTCGGGCATTTCCTGAGCACGTGCTCTCTCGGCACTGAGCATGGCTTCGAGTTCGAGGATGCGCGACATCAGCTCCTGTCCCGACTTGCGACGCTCGATGATCAGCAATTGCTCCAGCTCTTCAATGCGGGCACGCATATCAGCATCGGATACTTCAAATTCAGTGATCAATGAACGCAGTGAACTGATTTCACGCTCAAAATCTGCACCGGCAGAATCAGCCTGATCTTTTTCACGCTGAAGCGCTTCAAGCTTGTCTTTAGTTCGCTGAGCTTCATCTTCTTTCGCGGCAAGTTGCTTCTGCAGCGATTCGTTGTCTTTCGTCAGTGACTTGATTTCGAGCTTCAGCACCGAAATATCGGCGTTACGCGCACCAAGCTCATCTTTTAAGGATACAACCTGAGCCTGCAGCTCTTTTACTTGTGCAGCCGATTCGCTTGCCGCAGCACTGGCGGCATCCAGCTCACTCTTCTGCTGTTCAAGCATTTTTTCCAGCTGTGAGATACGGTTTTCACCACAGCTGATTGCTTCGCCCAGGTTGTGCACCAGCGAAGCGATGTCCTTTTCAATTTTTTGCCTTTCACTACTGGTCAGTCGTGCATGCATGTCTTTTATCTACGTGTTGGTGGATCGAGAGTACATAATCTCTAAAGCAGCTTTAAGGCCGACACGGCACACCACAGTGCTCAATTCCGGTCTCATGACCCTAGCCTTAACTGGCTAGCGACAACTGTTAAAATGTTTTTAAGCTTTTTTTTAAAAAAAGCTTGCAAACCACTGTAAACACTAAATTATTGACGCTGGATTGCTCGTTTCAGCAGCAAAGTCAACAGGGTGTCAGCAAGCCGTCAACCAGCACGCAGGCTGTGCCGATCTGACGACAGCCCTCCTCCATACCTGCACGCAAAATTAAACAGTGAACTCTGTCTTAAAAAAAGACTGTGCGTTCGCGAATGAGCTTTGACACGCCAATTGACCAACGCAGTCACCTGACAAATTTGAATCCTTCTCAATCGGGAATCAGACGGCTCAGGTTGTTATACTGATCACTTTGCAGTCCAACGGATCCACTCTCTATGGCTAATGTGCTGTTCGACACGCTGTTCGCCAGACATCAGAACAACGACGATGATTTTCTGATCAACCCCGACGGCAGCACCCTGACCTACGCGGCGTTTCTGGCCATGGCGGGTAAATTTGCCAATACGCTTCAGGCGCTGGGTGCAAACCCGGGAGATCGCGTACTGGTGCAGGTACAAAAATCACCGGAAGCGCTGGCAGTTTATGTTGCCTGTGTGCAAACCGGCTGCATATTTATTCCGCTCAACACCGCCTACACCACCAGCGAAGTGGAATACTTTATATCTGATGCCGAGCCTGCGGTTATTGTGTGTGACGATACCGCCCGAAGTGCATTAACCGAACTCACCACGGCTGCCGTCGTCAGTCTCAATGCAGATGGCAGTGGCAGTCTGCGTGACGCCGCCGAAAACCACCCGAACACCTTTGAGACGGTGGCCCGCGACGCGACTGATGTTGCCGCCATTCTTTATACCTCTGGTACAACAGGCCGCTCCAAAGGCGCAATGCTTACGCAGGACAACCTGCTGTCCAATGCGGAAACTCTGGTCGATTACTGGCAGTTCACCCGAGCGGACAAACTTCTGCATGCGCTGCCCATCTATCACACGCATGGGTTGTTTGTCGCCTCGAACACCATCATGCTTTGTGGCGCATCGATGATTTTTCTGCCGAAATTCAACGCCGATGAAGTCGTTAGTCACCTGCCTGATGCCACCACCATGATGGGTGTTCCCACCTTCTATACACGCCTGCTGGCCGGCGACGGGCTGACCCGGGAACTGGTTGGACACATGAGATTGTTTATTTCGGGCAGCGCTCCACTACTGGCAGAAACCCACGAAGAGTTCGAACAGCGCACTGGCCAGCGGATTCTTGAACGTTACGGTATGACCGAAACCAACATGAACACCTCCAACCCGTACGACGGAGAACGCAAAGCAGGCACCGTCGGCTTTCCATTGCCCGGTGTGGGAATACGAATCTGCAACCCTGAATCCGGTGCCGAGCTGGCTGATGGAGAAATCGGCATGCTTGAAGTAAAGGGGCCGAATGTATTTGCCGGCTACTGGCGTATGCCGGAGAAAACCGCAGAAGAACTCAGAGACAACGGCTTTTTTATCACGGGTGACCTCGCAAAACGCGACAGCGATGGTTACATCCATATTGTCGGCCGCGACAAAGACCTGATCATTTCCGGCGGTTTCAATGTCTACCCGAAAGAGATTGAGCTGGTCCTCGATGAAGTAGATGGCGTGCTTGAATCAGCGGTAGTTGCCGCACCACACCCGGACTTTGGTGAAGGTGTCGTCGCAGTACTGGTGGCAGACAATGACACGAGTATTGATATTAACGCCGCTCAAGAAACTGTCAGCGCGCAACTGGCAAAATTCAAACAGCCGAAATCCTACCTTGTGTTGCCGGCACTGCCTCGCAACACAATGGGTAAAGTACAAAAAAACATTCTGCGAGAGCAAGTTAAAAACACTTTCACCTCCCCCTGAAGCAGTGCATTAACTTTTCTTCGTACCTAAAACTATAACAATCCTCACGATACCTATTGATGCCTGAATTTGCCCCCGGACAACGCTGGATCAGCGATGCCGAAACCGACCTTGGTCTTGGAACCATTTTAAAAACTGAAAGCCGCCTGGTGACAGTTGTCTATATGGCTACCGGGGAGGTTCGCAACTACTCCACCGAAACAGCACCGCTGACCAGAGTGATCTTCGGTACAGGCGATCGCATCAAAAGCGCTGAAGGTGCGGAACTTGTGGTTACAGCAGTAGAAGAAAGTGATGGACTGACCATATACACCGGCACGCTGGAAAATGGCGAAGAATCCACACTGATAGAAACCCAGCTAGATAACTTTACTCAGTTTAACCGGCCCTCAGACAAACTGCTCAATGCCCAGTTTGATAAAGAACGCCGTTACTATCTGCGACTGCAATCACGCGAGATGCAACAACAACTCTCATGCTCCTCTGTCTATGGATTATGCGGCGCTCGTGTTGATCTTATCCCGCATCAGCTCTATATCGCCAACGAGGTAGCAAACCGTCCCAACCCGCGTGTTCTGCTCGCCGATGAAGTCGGCCTTGGTAAGACAATAGAGAGCGCACTGATTCTGCACCACCAGCTCACGCGCGGCACTATTTCCCGTGTGCTGATCATAGTGCCTGAGCCATTGCTGCATCAGTGGCTGGTAGAGCTGCGGCGCCGCTTCAACCTTAAGTTCAGCATCATCGATGATATTCAATTTGAAGAGTCACTGGCTTCTGCCAGTGAAGGCAACCCTTTCCTCGACAAACAACTGGTACTGGTATCGCTTCCTTTTCTAACGTCAGACGACAAAGTGATGACAGCGGCTATCGACGCAGGCTGGGACACCGTCGTCATCGATGAGGCACACCACCTGGAACTCGAACAGCAAGACTCCACTACCAGTGGCATAAAGCAGTTATCAGAATCAACACCGTCACTGTTGTTATTAACGGCCACTCCCGAACAGTCAGGCAACGAAGGTCACTTCGACCGCTTACAACTGCTGGACCCGCACCGCTTTAACTCACTGGATGCTTTTCGGCAGGAAGAAGCAGGCTATCGGGATATGGCAGGTATTGCCACCGCGGTAATGGCAGAAAAACCACTGACCGCTGAACAGCAGCAGTTACTTGGCTCTTTGAATATTTCGCAAACTCAACCTGCGGAGATTGTCAGCGAACTGATTGATCTGCACGGCACCGGTCGCGTTATGTTTCGCAATACCCGCAGTGCGGTCAGCGGATTTCCCGAACGAGTATTTCAACCGTCCGCCATTCAACCCGGTGGTCTGATCGATTGGCTGGCAGACACGCTGCAGACGCTGACACCTGACAAGGTGCTGTTGATCTGTCGCAGTGTAGAGCGAGTTGAATCTTTGCGTGAAATTCTGCGAGATCAACATGGTATCAATGCAGCTGCTTTCCACGAAGAGATGACCATTGTCGAGCGAGACAGGGCCGCCGAATACTTTGCCGACGACGAATTCGGCAGCCAGATTCTTCTGTGTTCAGAAATCGGCAGCGAAGGACGCAATTTTCAATTCCTTCATCATATGATTCTGCTGGATCTTCCAGAGAACGCAGACCTTCTCGAGCAACGTATTGGACGCCTCGACCGCATCGGGCAGACCCAAACCGTAAATATTCTGGTGCCATTCCAGCCGGGATCAACAGATGAGTTTCTGCAACGCTGGTATCACGAAGGACTCAACGCATTCGAGAAAACCTGTCAGGTAGGTGAAATTGTCAGAAAGCAGTTGCTCAAAGATTTCGAAGAACAACTCAACAGCGCTGATCGCGATCCTCTGGTCGTTAATCAGCTTATCGATCAGGCGGTTCAGCTCGCGGCCCGCGAAGCAGAAAAAATAGAACAGGGTCGGGACAAACTACTGGAACTCAGCTCACACCGCGAAGCTATCTCGACGCCTATTATCGAGGAGATCATTGACTACGACAGCGATACGGTTTTAAGTAAATATATTGACCAGGCTTTTGACAACCTCGGTATCAATATCGAAGATCAGTCGGCACACACTTACATTATCTCTGCCGGTGAGCATATGGCAGTCAACGAGTTTCCCGGCCTGCCGGAAGATGGCATGACTATCACGTTCAGACGGCATGTGGCACTGGCCCGCGAGGAAGTACAATTTGTGTCGTGGGAGCATCCACTGGTGATGACAACAATGGATCAGATTATTTCCGGCGGATTCGGTCAGGTGCTTGTCGGTGCGATGCAAAACGAAGCATTGCCCCGAGGCAGTGTTCTGCTGGAAGCTCACTACGTGTTCGACTGTCCGGCGCCAAAAGCATTACGCGTCGAGCAGTACCTCGATGGAGACTTACTGCGAGTAGTCGTTGACGAGGCCGGCACAGAACTTACCGAATCATTTGAACATGAAACACTGAATGAAGCATTTCGTACCATCAAAAAGCCGGTCGCCAAACAACTGGTGACCGTGAAACGGCAGCAACTGCAAACGCAATTAAGTATCGCAGAGGAAATTGCCAACAAGGCAACTATCGAGTACCAGCAACGCGCCAAGGTGTTAGCCTCGCAAACACTGGGTGAACAACTGGATCGTTTGAAAAAATTGTCTCAACGCAACCAGTCAATCAGGCAGGATGAAGTCGATGCATTACAGGATAAGCTCGCTGCCACTGATCGTGCGCTGTCGCAATTGCGTTGCGTTCTCGATGCGGTCAGAGTGATCGGTGTTGCCTGACCTGCTCACCATTCAGCATTCCGGATAACCTGATGAAAATAGTCTCTTTCAACGTTAACAGCCTGCGCTTGCGATTCCATCAACTCGAAGCACTGATCGATACCCATGCTCCGGAAATTATCGGATTGCAGGAAACCAAAGTGACGGATGCCGAATTTCCTATCGAGGAAATCTGCAACATGGGCTATCACGTCGAATTTCACGGTCAGAAAACACACTATGGTGTTGCTCTGATGTCGCGCTACCCTTTTAAAGAGGTGATCAAAGGCTTACCGGGCGACACCGATGAATCACAACGCCGACTCATCGGCGGCGTGTTTGAAACCAGAGAGGGCAACCCGCTCACTGTGTTTAACGGTTATTTTCCCAACGGAGAGAAACGCGATCATCCGGTGAAATTTCCCGGCAAAGAAAAATTCTACCAGGACTTAACCGCGTTGCTTGAGAATGATTATTCCAGCGATGACCCTGTCGCTGTTATCGGTGACTTCAATATCGCACCCGTCGACGAAGATATCGGCATCAGCGACTCACGCAAAAAAGCCTGGCTCAAAGGCGGACATGTCAGCTTTCTGCCTGAAGAGCGTGAATGGTTTGCCAAACTCCAGGCTTTAGGTTTCGATGACACCTATCGGATCAAGTATCCCGACTCAACCGATTATCTGAGCTGGTTCGACTATCGAAGCAAAGGGTTCGAGCGAACGCCTAAAAGCGGTCTGCGTATAGATCATATACTGACGACAGCCTCATTGACCGACGCGCTGGTTGACAGTGGTATCGATTACGATATCCGCGGCATGGAAAAACCCTCGGATCACGCACCGGTCTGGAGTGAATTTAACTACTGAGGCTATGCAACAGCAGATTCTGCCCGGGCGGGACACGCCGGGCACCTCATCCGGAATCCCTACGCGGGCTGCTACTTGTCCTTGCGCTTTTCGTCTTCGTCATCATCGGGAATCAGGGCGCCAGCGGCGGCGGTAACCCCTTTTGCCGCCACTTTCGTCACGCCCACAGCAGTGCTGGCAGCGGCATCGACAACAGCAATGGCGGTACAACCACTGCTCATCAGCGCAATCAATATCACCAGACTAATTCTACTTAACATTCTAAAATCCTCGACAGGCATTGGCGGAGAAGCAGGTTGCAAACCGCATTGTCTTCCGTCTGCAGCGTCATCCTAACGCTATTCTTGAATCATTGGACGCTCAATGGCACATTCTCCAAACCGCTCCCACCGAAGACCTATCAGTGACTAGTGAAGATACTCTGCTGCATCCCGCTGTTTTCCACGCTCTGAATCAATACGGTATCGAACACCGTGTTGTTGCCTGTGATGACGCACTTGCCGATACGGCAGCGTTTTGCAAAGAATACGGATACGAGCCCGAACAATCTGCGAATGCGCTGGTGGTGGCTTCTACCAAGGGTGAACCGGTGTTCGCCTGTTGTGTAGTACTGGCGAATTGCCGGCTCGACGTCAACAAGGTGGTTCGCAAAAAACTGGGCGCAAAAAAGGTGTCGTTTGCTAACCCTGAAGTCACCAGAGAGATGACTGGAATGGAGTTAGGTGGTGTTACGCCTGTCGGTATACCCGAAACTCTGCCACTGTGGATTGACAGCCGCGTGATGGAGTGCGCCGAAATTATACTCGGTGGCGGGAATCGTTCTTCAAAGCTCTTGTTGCCACCTGCCGGGCTTGCAAAAATGCCTCAGGCTGAGGTCGTAGAGGGCCTGGCAAAACTCATCGACAGTGCATAAACGCCCTATCTCGTCAGCGTTGCAGCTCACTCATCACTAATGTACTGGTATTCACTGCTGGACACAGCGCTGATCAGGGTAAATGAAAAAATATCGACGCTGGGCCGCCATTTGACGATCGCAGAGCTGGCACCGGTAGTAATGTACGCCGACTGACGAATCGATTCGGTCAACGCATAGTCACCCTGCACCCGTCGCTTGACGTAACTTCTCAGCCACTGTGGCGCAGTACCTTCGTGCAGGAATTCCATAAACATATCCTGCAGGGACAGGTCGTCCGCACGGTAACCGTGGCAGTCATAGAATGCCAGGCCGAAAATGTCGAATTCGGTCGTGTCGAATTTTGCTGCAACAAAATTCAACTCCTCAATATCTCGACTTACCTCGTTATCGATCAAAGGTATGCTCTCACTGATGATGTTCCGCCATATGCAGGGCAACCTCGAGCAAGACACATGCTCAAGCCTCCTCCATCCAGTATCAGAATCGGCGATTGATTGAGATTCTTGATCTCATCGCCATATTCGGGCGATATCGACGGTGGCACCGGGATGCGATTGTGACCCACTCCGCACATCTGTTATCCGGACAGTCCGGCTGACAGGCAGCAGGGTCTGAAACAACAAGTGCACAGGCGGCCCGTAGTGACCACTACGGATGGTGGAACTTCTGATTCACAGAGGGCTCAGCGATTTGTCCGGCGAGACAAATAACCGTCGCTTTTTAACCAGATCAGATCAGCGGAAAAAACGCTCCACCGCTGTAAACACCTGTGCCCTGCACGGAGTCTTCTATTAATTCAGCCAACTGGTAATACACCGGGCGCGCTAAAAGCGCTGCCAGATTGTCCCGGACAATTACGTAGGGGCGCGACTCATTGGACTGATGATCGATCCAAATCCTGTGATCTTTGTCCGCTGTAAAACAATTGCCGACATTATCGGTGAAGCGCAGACACTGATCGCGACCACTGCCGGATACCTCGAGTAACTGCGCCACAAAGGGTACGTCTTCCACCACAATTTTCAATTTCTCGACCGGTGTGACCAGAAAATATTCCTCACCATCACGTCGTAGAATGGTTGAAAAAAGCGCGACCATCCGGATTCTATCTATTGCACTGCCGTTATAGAACCACCTGCCCGCCGCATCGATCCGCATGTCGATTTCGCGCTGCTGAGCTGGATTCCACTGCGTCACCGGCGGCAGCTCTCGCGCAGAAAACTGCTCAACAATCGACTCAAGGCTTTCATTGTTAAACGACATAAGCGCTCTTAGCGGAACCTCAGAATACCCGGAAGTCATTGTATACTCTCAAAAACAGGCACCGGCAAGCTGCCCTTGCACACCCTCTCGTTGCAGCAACAGGATTCACTACAAACGCCATGAAGAATGAACACATAGATTATTCGGTCGACAATCAAATAGCCCGAATCACCATCAAACGGGAAGATGTGTTTAATGCGCTGAATCTTGATGCCATGCGAGAGCTCATGCACATTGCGAATCAATGCAGCAGCGATCCCGATGTAAGAGTCGCGATCCTGACAGGAGACGGCGAAAAAGCATTTTGTGCCGGCGGCGACGTGGCGGCATTTGAAAAGAGCCCCGACGTAAAGGTTTTGCTCAAGGAAATGACCACTTACATGCACACCGCTGTCTCCCGGTTTGCACGCATGAACGCGCCGTTAATTGCCAGAATCAACGGTGTGGCAGCCGGCGCTGGTCTCGGCCTGGTTGCCAGCTGCGATCTGGCGATTTGTACGACTAAAAGTCGCTTTACCAGTGCCTATACAGCCATTGGCCTGACACCAGACGGCAGCTCCAGCTACTTTCTGCCGCGTATTATCGGCACGCGTCGGGCGATGGACATGTTTCTGACCAATCGTACGTTGAATGCACAGGAAGCACTGGACTGGGGATTGGTGAATCAGGTGGCAGAGCCGGAAGCGCTCGATGAAGCCGTAGACAAGCTGGCTATCCAGCTCGCACAAGGCCCTACGCTTGCTCATGGCGGGATCAAAAAGTTGCTGCAACTTTCATTGAGTGACTCGCTGGAATCGCAGATGGAAACAGAAACTGCCTCTATTGTTGCGATGAGCACGACTGACGATGGCACAGAAGGTGTGAAATCATTTGTTGAAAAACGAAAACCGGATTTTACCGGCAGGTAACCCGGAGTGCTGCCGGTGATATATCCAGGCAGCTGAGATTTCGCGAATTCTCCGAGCAAAAGCTGCAACTCGCCACCAGCCCGACAACGATGTGCATGAACCGTATACCAGCAGTCATTCTGGCTCTGATCGGCGTGGTTACGCCCCCTATCAGCGCTGCCGGCACCACGACAGAAGAGCGTTTCGTCTACTACGCCGTCAGCGGTGACTCCGCCGGCGCACTAAGAGCATCAATAAACCGTGAGCGCTCAGCACGCGGCAAAAGGTTCGACGCACTGACTACCTGGCACATACGCTGGCAGTTTTCTTTTGTGCCACGACAGAAAAAATGCAAAATCACCGAGGTGAGTATTGATGCCAGCATTGAATACCTGCTCCCTTACTGGCCCGATGCCGGACAACATCCCGACAGCGCCCTGGTCAGTCGCTGGCAACAATATTTCAATGCGCTGTATCACCATGAGCTTCATCACGGGCAGCTGGTCAAAACCGCCACGCTTGAAATAGAAAAGGCTATCCATCGAGCCGATGATACTGCTCACGCGCCATCGAACTGTGGTGCACTTGAAAAACTCGCCAATCAGCGGGCCCGCGAAGTCATGTGGCAGCTCGATGAAAATCAGGTGCTGTTTGATGTTGACACCGACCATGGCCGAAAGACCGGTGCTACATTTCCTTAAGACAAATCCCCTGTCACTTCACCGTCTCAGTTTCTAATCGAGTGGCTGAGTGACGCCAGCACCCACAAATCGATCAGCATCTTTCTATGCTTCGATCCAGGGACAGATAATTCAGATCCTCTGGGTGATGTTCGCCATCGACGGCTGATTCGCCGACTACTTCACCAGTGCCCTGTTGTGTATAAGCGCTGCCTGGTGCACCGTTACGGATTACCTCACGAAAATCCAGCGGATCTCCGGTGGCATCTACGCCATACAGACGCCCGCCGCATTCGAGCACCATAATGGTGCCTCTCAATACCCCCTGTCGGATTGACTCGGCATCATCTCCAGTCAACGCCCCTATCCGGTACAGGTCGTCGAGCGATTGCATAAAGGGATTGCTGTCTGCGACTTCATCCAGCGAATAGCTGTCGCCGTGGATGCTGTTGGTTGCGATATCGTTGGCGGCGCGAATGATTCTGCGTGTTGCGGTTGCCGGCTCAACATCACCGTTAAATACGATGGTACGTCCTCGAAGGCCACCGATACGCATGACTCGAAGCCCGTCTTCAGGTGCCTGGGCGAGCATGGCACAAGCCCGGTAAATCAAATCTACCCCGTCGATCAGGCGTGAGATCCGATCGGGATCTGATGCGCGATCCGACGCATCGACGAGACGCATTTTGATATCGCTCACGTGATCGCCCATATCCAGCGGATCGGCATGATTCTCTACCAAACCGGACAGACGCAACAAAAAAGACTGCCCTTGAGCAATTGTTTTCAAACAAGCGTGTTGTCTTGCCCTGCGCTCTTCGTCGGTCCCGGTGTCCAGGTCGAACCAGTACGACGGAGACTGAAGCACATCGAGTCTGGCCGCCCTGGCGACCGCTTTTTCACTTTTAGAAAACCCGCTGGCGAAGTCCATATACCGGGCAGAGGCCGCCGGTACCCGCTGATTGTTGTCGGGTATCGTCAGTGCAGACACGAGTTCGCAATTCTGCAAAGACTGCAGAATTTTTCTGGAGGCGGAGAAAAGTTGTTCTGAGTCCACGACGTTCTGCTAACCCGGTCACTTCGCTTTATGACAGTATCATGCCACCGCGACGCTCAGAACGGACCGATTAGAAACTATTGCAAAATTGGTCGGGGCGAGAGGATTCGAACCTCCGACCCCCACAACCCCATTGTGGTGCGCTACCAGGCTGCGCTACGCCCCGACCGGTTACTACGGGTGTTGCCGGTTTAGAGTCGGCAAGCTCGCTAGAGTATCACGCTTTTAAAAGCTTTAGAACGTCTTCGAGTTCAATGCGCAGTTGTTTTACTACCTGTTGAGTCTGACCGACATCGTCTTTGGCTGTTTCTCCGGCTAATTGCAACCGGGCACCTCCGATGGTGTAGCCCTGTTGGTACAGCAGGTCGCGTATGGTACGGATCAACATTACGTCGTGGCGCTGGTAATAGCGTCGGTTTCCACGTCGCTTCACCGGCTTCAGGTCGGGGAATTCCTGTTCCCAGTAGCGAAGCACATGCGGCTTCACATCACACAAGTCGCTGACTTCACCGATAGTGAAGTAGCGCTTGTTGGGAATCGCGGGCAATTCGTTATTGTTGCTGGTTTCCAGCATAGGCCTCTACTCGAGCTTTCAGCTTTTGACCGGGTCGGAAAGTCACTACTCTGCGAGCGGTGATGGGGATCTCTTCGCCGGTTTTGGGGTTTCGACCCGGACGCTCACTCTTGCTTCGCAAAATAAAATTGCCGAAGCCGGAGAGCTTTACGTCATCACCTTCTTCAAGAGCGCTTCTTACTTCCTCATTGCTCCACGAATTCTTTCGCTTCGCGCTTGTTGAGCCCGAGTTCATCAAAAAGCATCTCTGCCATTGATGCCTTGGTTAACGCCATCGTTCTAGTTCCTGAGTTCTGCCCCTAGTTCTCCGGATAAACCGTTAAGAATTTGTGACATCGCCGAATCGATTTCTTCGTCGCCTAGGGTGCTGGAAAAATCCTGTAAAATCAACCCTAAAGCGATGCTTTTTAGACCTTTTGTAATGCCTTTGCCAGTGTAAACGTCAATAATTTTGACGTCCTTTAATGCCGCTGGTGCATTTTGTCTGACACATTGCTCTATGGCCGCTGCCGACACAGATTCATCAACCGTAAAAGCTAAATCGCGTCGAACCGCCGGGAATTTCGAAAATGCTTCGAACGCGGGTATTCGCGAATGCTCCAGTGCTGCCAAATCTATCTCGAACAATATTGAACTTTGCGACAAATCCAACATTTTCTGTAGCTTCGGATGCATAGCTCCTATCCATCCGACAGCCTCACCGTCTTTCAGCACGCTTGCGGTAATCCCCGGATGCAGTGCAGGATGCTTTGCTTTTGTGAACGTAAAGCGCGCATCACTGGCAATTGAAAGCAGTGACTCGACATCTGCTTTCACATCAAAAAAGTCAGCCTCCACACTGCCACCGCTCCAGTGCAAAGGGGTTCTGCTGGCAGCAACCACGCCTGATATGACGTTTTTCTGAATTAAATCATCACCTTGAACCACAAACTTCAGCCCACACTCAAATAGACGTATATCTGTTTGCTGGCGATTAAGGTTACTTTCCAGCACATCTACCAGTCCGCACCACAATGTAGTACGCATCACGCCCATATCGCTCGAGATCGGATTAGCTAACGGCAGTGACGCAGTATCCGGCTCAAACAGGGCCAGCTTTTTTTCGTCCACAAAACTGTAGCAAACGGCCTCCTGATAACCACGATCAACCAGTAACTGCTGCAAACGCAGCCGCGGGACATCAGTCTCTCCAGTAGCAGAGATCAGTGGCGTGTGTGATGGATTGGTGCGCGGAATGTTGTGATAACCGTGCACACGGGCTATTTCTTCTATCAGATCTTCTTCGATAGCAATGTCATATCGATAACTGGGAGATGTAGCCATCCAGCCGTCATCGACTTTTGAAATCTCAATTCCCAGGCGGGTCAGTACAGTCTCAACGACTTCATCACTGACAACTGTGCCCAGAAAACGGTCGAGGCGCTGGCGACGCAGTTTTACCTGGTCAAAGCGGCGATCGAGCCTGTCATTGCGCGCCTCAAACAGCGGGCCAGCCGCACCGCCGACAATGTCGATCAATAGTTGAGTGGCTCGTTCGATGGCAAAACGCTGCAGCTCGCTATCCACGCCGCGCTCAAAACGTTGTGCAGAATCGGTGTAAGCATTGTAGCGTCGGGGTTTGCCTGCGATCCCGAGCGGCGTAAACAAAGCAGCTTCCAGCAGTACATCCGTAGTCTCTTCGGTGACTCCTGTCGCGTCGCCGCCCATAATACCGGCTATGGCCACAGGGCCGGCATGGTCGGTTATCAGTGTTGTATCTTCATCAATTTCCAGTTCCCGCCCGTCAAGCAACGTGACTTTTTCACCCTGCCGGGCCAAGCGAACATGGATACCATCGGTCAGCTTATTCAGATCAAACGCATGCATAGGCTGGCCGAGTTCGAGCATCACGTAGTTGGTGACATCAACAGCAGGCGAAATGGAACGGATACCACATCGTCTAAGCTTCTCGACCATCCATAAAGGACTGGAGGCAGTCGGATTCACGCCTTTGACGATCCTGCCAACGTAGTTCGCACAGCAACTGTCAGTGTCGATCTTCAACTCAAAAGTGGCATCGTGCGCTATCGGTGCGAGCTCAAATTCAGGAGGACTTGCCGGCAGATCATTCCTTGCGCCCAGCTCCCGTGCCACACCTCGAATGCTGAGGCAGTCGCCACGATTCGGGGTTAAATCTATTTCGATCAAATGATCGTCCAGCCCCAGATATTCCTGCAGCGTCACCCCCAGCGGTGCGTCAGCCGGCAGTTCATGTAATCCGTCAGACTCCTCAGAAAGCTGCAACTCGGCGGCTGAACACAACATGCCACTGGACTCAACTCCACGCAGCTTTGCCTTTTTAATTGTAAAGTCGCAGGACAACCGCGCACCGATCCTGGCAAATGGCACACTGATACCTGCGCGGGCATTCGGAGCACCACAGACCACGTTGTGCAATTCGCCGCTGCCATCATCGACTTTGCACACGCGCAGCCGATCGGCATTGGGGTGCTGCTCACATTCG
>JAHDHK010000078.1:9309-21305 GCA_020631335.1 Chromatiales bacterium | reverse complement strand
ACAAAGTATTTGTAGAGTTTTCCGATGAATGGTGCGATGACAGTATTCGAGCCTGCCGCTTTATTCCGCGTCCTACTTTTTCCATATTCGAGGATATATTCACGCGTTACTTTGCGACCAAACCCAGGTTCATCATGGAAAGGCCTGACCCTCAGGACCCGGCGCGGGACGGGCGCAATTATGTCAACAATCACAATGGTGGACTGATCATTTTCCCTTCTACCAAGCTGCAAATGGCGACGGAAAAATGGAAACACTGGATTGATCGCTTATTGGAACAACCCGAAGTTCTGCGCAGTAACGTGAGAAATCTCGATCAGGTCGCAATGGCTCTGGCGATGCACGATATGTCGTCGGATTTAAACTTTCTACCGTCTACTTTTGACCTCGGGCCTAATATATCGGGTATTTCACCACATGTGATCGAGCAGGGGTCTGGTCAGCTGGTTTTGCATGTGCACGGGAGTGAAGACGAGGAAGGTCGAATCATTTGTGGAGACAATGTGCCGGACAACTATCGAACCCTGATCACGGAAGTGAATGGCAGATACCTGTCATGGAAAAAGCAGATAATGCCACTTGCTGCCTGATTGATAGACTGGTTGGAGATGGGTGTTATCGGAACACGCAACTCTTGCCGGATTCCCAGCCATAACCGTCATTGTCAAAATCGACAACCCCCGAGCTGCAGGCGACTATCGGCTGCAGTAGAGCGGGGTCAGGAAAACTGTCGGGGTAAATGCAGGTTGTGTTGTTTTCCCAGCCGTAGCCATTCCCGTTGTCGTCAGTTTCAGTCGTACAGGTGGGGAATAAATAGCCTGTCACAGTATTGCTGTTTCCGGCAGTATTGTTTATGCCGCCGGGCATAGTACAGGTTTGATTGTTTTCCCATCCATAACCGTCACCGTCTGAATCTAAGACTGATGCGCTGCAGCTGGGGAAAGTGATGATAGTAACGTTTTTGTCCGGTTGGTTACTGACAGCGTTTTCGAGTGAGGTAAAGACGCATGAGGCTCCGTTCTCCCAGCCATATCCATCTTCGTCTGTGTCCTGCACAGAAGTGGAGCATTTTGGAAAACTAATCAGAGCTGTAACGCTCGAATGAGCGGACTTCATTATGCAGGACATGCCATTTTCAAACGAATATCCGTCTTCGTCTTCATCCACTGTATTTTCAGAACACACAAGTAAATTCACAAGCATCACCGGTTGTTGCGGATTTGATGCCTGGGGTTCCTGCTGAGGTTTTGTGTCAGCGTCATTTGCACTAATCAGACAGGATCCATAATTCTCCCAGCCGTATCCGTCTCCGTTATCATCGATGATTTCAGGGGAGCAAGTCGGGAATGTTGAGTTATTGCTCGAGTTGTTATTCCCGGTATCGTCATTGCTAGTGTCGGCCTGTGCATGGGTGACGGTGCATGTTGCCTGGTTTTCCCAGCCAAACCCGTCGCCATCTTCATCCATAGCCGCATCGCCGCATGCCGGGAAAACAAGGGCGCTCACCGAGTTTCCATTGTTCCCCCCTGCCGCACCATTCACTTTACAGGATTGGTTGTTTTCCCAGCCGTAGCCGTCTCCATCCGTATCCAGCACACCATCGGAACAGCCGGGAAAGGAAGGTGTATTAATGGTTGTTGAAGGTTGGTTGTTATCAGCATCGGCCGGCATTACACATGACTGCTCGTTTTCCCAGCTATACCCGTCGCCGTCCGGGTCAGTGATGTCTGCAGAGCAAGTCGGAAATTCCGGTGATTGTTGACCACCATCCGCAGAGCCGGGCGTATTCGAAGATTCTTCTTTATCAGTGTCTTCTGTTTTATCAGTGTTCTCTGTATCCGCTGTATCCGCTGTATCCGCGTCTTCGTTTGCCAATGGTGGTGGAGCATCCGGTGTGATAAACACATCGGCAAAGTCGTCGGGATCGGCGATCTGGTTTTTTCCGATGTCCAATATATAGAGCAGTTCAACGGTATCAGAAAAATCCAGCTTCCTTTGTGGACTGAGGTAGTCGAATGCGGCATTCCATTGTTCTGAGAAATAGCTTGCCCGCGCTTTCGAAACAAAAGAACTACTGGGTTGGTGGAGATCTGCTGTTTTGTTTTCCGAGTTGCCGTCGTCAATTTTGATGTAGTTTGTATTAGCTTTGACGAACTTCAGATCGCTTTGATTCGCATATTTTTCATTGACGAGACTATGCTGAATGACGTTGATCCGGCGACTGGTGTCAACGGACGTCTGTTCTTGTATGTTTTTAACAACGCCCGCGGTAAAGTCGGACTGACCGCCCTCGGCAACGTAGATATCACCACCTTTATTGATGATGTCAAGCCATCTTGCCGTTGTGATGGCTATGGTGCCATTCCAGTCGGTGTGGGCATTCAGCCATTGGTCGCCCCAGGTTATTTGCATAACCTGCTCCGCTTCGCTGACATACATTGACTTGTTGTTATCGCCGTACGCCCCGCTGATAACGAGGGGCGCAATACCGAAGTGCCTTGTGACGACAAGGCCTGCAACGGTTGCGTGACCATCATCTCTGTCTGGTGCGTGGTCATAGTGCAGGGAAATAAGATCAACCCCGTTACGGTACTGCGCATTGGCGTTTACCGCGCAGAGGCAAAGCGCCAGCAGGCAAAACAATTTCAGAGGCATAGGGCACACGACCGGGACGTTCGGGATTCGGTCAATGTGATGACCGGCAGGTAGTTACACGCCTTTCGAGTGTGCCAATATGACGCTAATGATGGTGTGACATCAGTCACAAAACGACTGCCCTCCGGAGGTTCCGGAGGACAGTGCGGCGGGCCTCAAGCCTATTTCGTGTGCGTTGAAATAGCGGTTGAAATTATCTCAGTTTTGAGGTTAGTTGCATCGTAGATGGTTTTGAATTGATCCACCTCAGGCAGATCCGTATCTTTGAAAAGATACTCAAGATGACCGAACGCCAGTGGCTGATACACCAGCTCTGCCAGGATGAAATAGTTACCGGCAGGAATGTCAACGACGTATTCAAACAAATCGATACCTGCGTTGAAATTTGAATCCTGCGCTGCCTGACCGACGACCGCGACGTCATTTTCTACAAAGGATTTATCAAACCCCTTGGGCGTGAGTCTGTTGTCCTTGTGATATCTGATCCCCTCAACCAGAGAGTGGGTGACTTCACCCCGTGCGTTGGCCATGATTGCTTCATAGACCAGTACCTGGCTTTCATCGGTAATCGCATTGTAGTGAGGCTCATAAAGGTTGTAGTTGCGGTCTCCATCGACCCCGTCAATGCTGCCGTCGCTGTTGATTTTTCCTGACTCGAACACCACGGCACCGGTGGCATCTGTTACAACAAAATGAACATACACACGTCGTGACGGGTAACCGCTGGGTAGCTTGTGGCCGGTGTGGTTGGTAATTTTCAGTGTGGCGATCATAGCATCGCCTTCGTTACGGGTGCCCACGACTTCGATATCTGCGGAGGTTTTGAGGAATTCCCGGTTGCGCAGAATCGCCTCAGGGAAGCCTTCTGCCTGAATGCCAAGTTCCGTTTTGAAATTTTCAAACATATCGAGCATAACGGTGTTTGCACCGAGGAAGGTATGCTGCGAAAAGTTTTGTCGCCTGATGTCTGTACCGGAAGAGGCGAGGGGGACTGTCGTGCCAATCTCAGGCATGTGGCAGTCCTGACAGGAAGCCGCACTCGCGCCTCCATTGCGGTAGTCACTGTTCAGCCACTCAGTATAAGTCTGCTGCTCCTGAAACTGATTCTCGATGGTGTTGGGGATGATATCGCCGTTCTCATCGAGTTTAGGTGTTTTCAGATCATGACAGACAGCGCAGGCTGAAGAGTCGCTGATATGCGCGCCATGCTTTGGAGAGAAATCCGAGTTTGCAATCATGTAGGCGCCTACCGGGTCCGTGTACGGGCCATAGGCGGGGCGGTTTTCTTTTTGGTCTGCCGGGTAGGTGGCGATACTGAAGTTGCCGGAATTGCTTTGCTCTGTGCCGAGAATACCCGTATCTTCAATCTGGTGGCATAAAGTACAGCTCACCCCGTCCATTGCATGATCAAAGTAGGGATTGGTTGACTTAAACCCGTCGCTGGCAAACGTGAATTCCACACCGTCTTTCTTGGCAGCTTCGTTCGCCATCGGTGCGTGACACCGGGTGCAGGTGTCGTCTACTTTTTCCTTCAAATTCGGGTGGTTTTTCAGTGTGGCCGCTGCTTTAGCGCGCCAGTATGGATCGCGCGCAGAGTTTGCCATCGTGCTGGTTTCCCAGGCATTTTCGATTGAGACATCAGTGCCTTCATCGTCGATCATGTCATTGTGACAGACCGAGCACGCTCCGCTGCCGGAGAAATGATCGCCTTCGAAGTTGGCATCTGACAAAGATATCGCAGGGAGTGCACCGTAGCCGACTGATGGCGCGGGCGTGGCTACCGGTAGGCCGGAAGCGAGCTCGTTACTGCTTTCGCCTTCGTCATCGGATTCACCTCCAATACATCCCGCCAGAGAGAGTATCAGTGTGACTGCCAGGATACTGCGTGCTGTTCGACGGGGGTAAGTGTCTCCACCCGTACCGATCATGTTGCCGAATAACATTGCGTTTCCGCTCTCTCGCAGGAAGGTTTCTACAAAAGGGAGTATTCGGCCGGGAAACGAATATCTGAAGTAGCGTTCAATAGTCTTCCGGTTCGTAGACATGGATTGCGTTCTGGGCGTAATCGGCCACCCAGACCGTTCCGGGAAAAGCCACTCCATCGCCCTGCGCGGTCACGTCCAGCGGGGTACCCAGATTGTTGAACATTTTGTCCAGACCAGTGACTTTATTGCCATTGTTGTTGAGTTGAATGCGATAAACGCTTTTGTTGAAACTGGCGGCCAGTAAATCACCTTGCATCGCGCCACCGAAATTGCTGGCAGTGTATTCGGCCAGACCATTGGTTGACGAATTGAAAACGTGAAGTGCTCCATCGCCGTTTCCTGGCTGTTTGAAATTACATTCAGCAGGGTTTGCCCCGCCTTCGATCGGAGTCTGGGGATTAGAGTCGTTGAATTTATTGTTTTTACTGCCGCGGGTTGGATTGGGGTGACCGCCGTAGTAACCCTCTGCATTGATGAAGTGCAAGCCGTCTCCATGTGTGGTACCACCATCTTTGTATGTGTTCAGGCAATTTCCAGCCGGTGTCCCTCCCCATCCGGAGTTCGGTCCGTTATCGACGGTATACATGCGCCCATCTGCAGTCAGCACCAGATCATAAGCGTTGCGAAATCCCGGTGCGTAGATATCAATCGGTCCATTGTTTTCGAGTATGGCCATGTTCTTTCCGTTGTTTCCGCCAAACGGATCGTTCTGATCATTGGCTCCCGGTCTGTCTTCATCATCCAGTGTAGGTAGATCGTAGGTGTTGTTGCCGATCTGATTCAGGTTTACTTTTATGATGGCGGCGCTGAGCGCATATTCAGGTATCTTTGCAAAGTTATTTGAGGGGACGCCCATGTTGGTGTGCCCGCCCATTGAGATATAGAGTGTCTGGCCATTACCGCTTATCTGCATTCCATTACCCTGATGATTCTCTTCAGAACGCGGCAGGCCTCTGATCAGATCCTTTTTATTCCATGTGTTGCCGTTTTTGGTCAGTCGTGAAAGTATGACTGAATTGGTATCCAGGTTTAGATCATTTCCGGAAGGGCCGGCACCCATTCTCGGGTCGGCGGAGGTGACGTAGATAACCGGAGCGGCCGCGGTGCCTGTTACCAGAATGCCAGTGACAAGCCGGTTTTTAACCCCGTTATTAACGGATCCGTCATCGTCATGGTTTTGTATGTTTTTTACCAGGTTGATTACCTGTGTTTTTGTGGTTGTATAGTTGTTTTTGCCGTTTCGATTGACTTCGTACTCGTATATCTCACCATCACGTCCGGCAACATACAGGTTGCCGTTTGGCCCGAACTGGATAGATGTTGGCTTAGTCGGGTTAGCGTTATTCAGTTTTGTATAGAGAAACTTCGGCTCGACCGTTGGCGTGCCTGTCGTTGGCTCTTTCACGGTAGCAACAACATCCGCTTTTAAGGTCGGGTTGGAGCCATCGTGTTCAACGCTGACCTGAGCTGTTTTGTTACCGGCAACCGATGAATTGAGGGTTACTTTAATCGTGACAGTTGCCCCGGGTTCCACCGTCACCACATTATTAAAATCTGTAGAAAATGCACTGGCTGCATCACCTGAAACTATCACGTTGTATACATTGACAGCCGGATAGTTGTTACCACCGTCGTTGGTCAGGTTGAACTGTACTGTCTTGGGGGTATCTGTTACCGCGTTTCCGAAATCCAGTGTAGTGGAGGAAATCGTCAGCTCGCTGGTCGGAATATCAATCGCCTGCCCTGTAAGGAGGACGATATGCGGAGAATTGCCACCGCTGTGTTCAATTCGAAGAAATGCCTTTTTTGAGCCCAGTGTGACTGGACTGAAGGTCACCGCAAAATCTACGCTCTGGCCATTCTCAAGTGAAGTGTAGCCCGAGTAATTGCTGGTGAAATCGAACGAATCCTCGCCGCTGACTTCGACGGAGTAGATCTCTGCCGGCCCGTTGCTGGTGTCACCGGAGTAGGTGATCGAAAAGTTCTGCGCTTTCTGTGAACCGATTTCAACATCACCCAATTCCATAATCGCCGGACTCACCGCCAGTGCAGCGGTGGATGGTACAGAGCCAATGCCACTCAACGGAATTTTTATTGTGTCTGCGTTGGCGTAACTGAATATACTGGTACTGGCCAGCACAATCAGGCAGTAAAAGAATACATAGACTCGGTCAATCATGGATAGATCCGTGGTAAGACATTCGGTGTCGAAATTTCGGGTAAAGGTGACTGTAAGCAAAAAATAGGCTAAAGATTCATTGTCGATGTCCGTCCGCACCTGCGAGCTGGTATGAGGTTTGCGATAGCGGCGTCTCTCGAACAATCGGAGCCCTCATGTCAATTAACTCAACACAGGCGATGGAAGCCTTCACGCTGCAGACACAGAAGCGGATTCTAGTAACCGGTGGCGCAGGGTTTCTGGGTTCATTTCTGTGTGACAGAATGTTGGCAGAAGGGCATGAAGTTATCTGTGTGGACAACTTCTACTCAAGCACCAAGCAGAACATTTCCCACTTGCTTGCTAACCCCCGGTTTGAGCTGATACGCCACGATGTCACCTTCCCGCTGTACCTGGAGGTTGACGAAATTTACAATATGGCGTGCCCGGCTTCTCCAATTCATTATCAGCACGACCCGGTTCAAACGACCAAGACGAGTGTGCACGGTGCGATCAATATGCTGGGGCTCGCTAAACGAACCGGCGCCAAAATTCTTCAGGCGTCAACCAGTGAAGTTTACGGTGATCCGATTGTCCATCCACAAGTGGAGAGCTACTGGGGTAACGTGAATCCAATTGGCTCACGTTCCTGTTATGATGAAGGTAAGAGATGTGCCGAAACACTTTTCTTTGACTACCACCGTCAGCATAACGTCAATACTAAAGTCGTACGTATCTTCAATACTTACGGGCCTAGAATGCACCCGAACGACGGGCGTGTTGTATCCAATTTCATCGTTCAATCCCTACTGAACAAGCCAATTACCTTGTATGGCGATGGTACTCAAACCAGATCTTTCTGTTTTGTTGATGATCTGGTTGAAGCAATTATCCGGACCATGAACAGCGACGATGATTTTATCGGCCCGGTAAATATTGGTAACCCCACAGAGTTCACTATGATTGAGCTCGCAAATCTGGTTAAAGAGAAAACTGCCTCCAGTTCCGAGCTGGTGTACAAGCCACTGCCCGAGAATGATCCTGCGCAGCGCAAGCCCGATATATCACTCGCTAAGGAGAAGCTTGGCTGGGAACCCAAGGTGCCTCTGGAGCAGGGAATCGATAAAACAATCAGCTATTTTCGAGAGGCACTGAGCCATCAGTTAGAGGCAGTCGCAGCGCCCGGTGACAGCGTGTGCAGTGTCTGTTAGGTCGATACACGGCACGTTAAAGGCGGGATTTGTTTTAGTTGGAAAACAGTTTTAACAACCTGGCGAATAACATCGCGTCTGCATTGTCGAGCTGATGTGCAGACGCTGACAGCTTATCAACCACCTCTGTGGTGGTGTTCGCTTGATTCATTGTGCTTACTTCAGTCTGAAACTGACCAATCAGCTTTTTCATTTTGTCACTCGAATCAGTGGATTTTCCTTTTGCTTGACTATGCTGGTCCATCACGTTCAACACGTCGATAAAGCGATCGAGCTGGGTAGACGCGTTGTGTAACTCGGATACGGCGGAAACGGGAGTGCCCTTCTGCGGCGCAGCGCAACCGGCCAACAGTGTCATAACAGCAGCGCTAGTCAGTAAATTTCTGGTAGAGATACCCATGTTTTGCACAGCCATACGCTTCTCCTGAGTGAGCGCTGAGATAATAGCGGCGTATGTGTAGGGCTGATATGGTTTAACTGTTAAATACTGTGATTCAGGCCGGTTATCACTTGAGTGTCAAAGGCGGTCGCAAATGGCTGCTACCTGGTGCTGCGTGATTTTCTCCAGTACAGAACAGCGCACAACATCGCCGGTACAATAAAAATGTTACTTCCCCCGGTAAGCGCGTAGATTCCGGCAGTAAAAGCGCAAACCAGCGCAATGACTCCATAGAATCGCTTGTCCTGCGGGCTGAGATAGAATTTAGCCGCAGATTTGTTTTTTTCGGGATGGCGACGCTTTAGCTGTTTCAATTGTGGCTGTCCTTGAGCGTGATCATTTAATTTTGTAGCTGGAGCTTAAATTTAGATTCGGTGGTTGTAGATAAGTAAACACGTTTTTGGCCAGTGTGTTTTTCGCAAACAGTGCCGGCAGGTTCAAGCCGATGCCGGCGTAAATGTGTCTTTCCGGACCGCCTCGCAGTGGTTCATCGAAGGACCGAAATCCCCTGGTGTAATACCCGGCCTGAAATTCCAGCCATTGAAACGGGGTTGCTGAAAAGGCCGGTATGACGTCAGCTCTCACAGCGACCAGATGTCTCATTCCGGAATAGTCCGACGCAAGGTCGCCTGATAGTTCGAATCCGGCGGATGGCCAGTATTCCATGCGAATATCAATCGCCCGATCCCACGCCGGGTGACTGGCCAGAAACCAGGAGGCCAGAACGCCTGCTGCATCGGCAATCAGATCTTCGGTAGAAAAGCCGTACTTGGAGGAGGTCGCGTCACCTACTTCCAGTAACGTCATGGTCGCCAGCGCGGTCAGTGCTGCTGTTTTGGCTGGTTTCTGAACGCCGTTTTGTTTGAAATCTTTGTGCAGTAAGTCTGCCAGCAGGTAGGACATGAAAAAATGCCCGGTTTTGTCAGCGCCGCCTGCATGCGTGTCCCGTCCGAACCATCCCTCACTCTTGATTTTGGGGCTATGTTGAAACCAGTCCCATCTGGCGATACCCCATGCGGTCATCGCGGCCGATGCGACACTGAAATCCAACAAAACGGTGTCTTTGTCGCTGCGACTGAATTCGGCTTTCGCTGTGGTGATTCCAAACAGCATTACTAATACAACCGCACTGCATTTGAATTTCATTGACTGGCATCATCGAGCTCATTTTCAGCCCGAAAATATCCCACTATTCATTCCATTGAACTGATGTCGATTGTTAACAATCTATACGCGATGATGCAGCCGGCGGTCTGTGTGACGCAAGTTCCACTACCGCGCGCAGCATACGAACAGGCTGCGGTGCTTGTTGATCTTGAATTGCACAGCATTCAAAAGCGACGCTATTTTTATCGAGTATTGTATTGATCTGATTACTGGCGGAGTGTCGCCTCACATAAAGTGGTGTTACCGGGGAAGCAAACGTGCACCCTGCGGAACCGGATCATCAAACTGTTTCAATGAAGTCAGCATGGCTTCATTGGCAATATGTGAAATCAACTCTGGAAACAACAAAGGTTCTTCCGCCGCCTCCCACAGAAAAAAGCCGTAGGAGCCGGGTATTGGATTGATTTCGTTGAACCAGATTTCACCGGTACTGCGATTGGATAAGAAATCAATCCGAGGCGCACCGCGACCGCCAAGGATACGGAAAGCGTCTCTGGCATATTGGTGGATAGTTTCAAACAGATCTTCGGACAGATCAGGGTTGATATCGCGGGTCAGAGACAGCATTCCCTGCGACGGCAAAAAATCTCCTTTTGCGCCGCCGGAGTTGCCATCTTCACTGGTGAGGTATTTCTCCCTGAAGTCCAGAAGATCAGTACTGCTTTTCGGAGTTTCGATAGCAGAGACTTTGATTGTGCCGTTGCAACTGCGCAGCGCAACGTTGTACTCGATCAGGTTATCGACCCGAGGCTCCACCAGCGCGATGCTATCCAGTGCAAGGACATGTTCAATAGCAGCCAGCAGCTCGCTCTGGTTGTGAGCCATGCCGACACCGATACTGGAACCGAGGTGGCAGGGTTTGATGATTAGTGGATAGCCGAGTTCCTTCTCAATTCTTTTTATCGTCTCTGAATGCTCAGAAACAGGGCCAGTGACGGCAACATGAGGAAGTACCGCAACGCCGACCGTGTTCACCAGTGCTTTGGTAGCATCCTTTCGCATCGCGATTGCTGAATTAATGGAGGAGAAACCGGTCACCGGTATACCGATGGTTTCAAAATATCCCTGAATACGACCATCCTCTCCATAAGGGCCATGAAAGACCGGCAGGATGCAATCAACCCGTCCTTGCCTGCCGCTGGCGGTTTTATAGACGGGACCTGCGTCACTCCATTCGAATTGAACGCTTTCCAGTCCGGCGGGCCGTGGGCGGAATCGACTTATCTGGCGCAGTGCAGGGCCGGTGAGAAAACGATTTTCAAAATCCACGTACACCGGGATGACATTAAATTCACGGCTGTCAACCGCATCCATGAGCTGTGAGGCGGTGACCACGCTGACATCATGTTCCTGACTGGGGCCACCAAAAATCACCGCAAGTGTCTTTTTTTCTGGTGTTGTTTCAGTGTGCACAGTCACGTCCGGTTCGAGTTTCAGATAGCAGCGCTAGGGACCAGGCCACAGGTGTGTTAAGAGTTTGCAGCATTCAGGCTGTCTCAGCTTGGTTACCAGACAGTTGCGATGACGGGTATTCAGCTTTAGGTGCGTCCAATTCGGAGGTGACCGGTGTATCATTCGACTGATTGCAGTACCTCGAATCTGAGCAATAGAACGTCTTGTGCCGCGCACGCTCCGGTTGCGCACAACAGTATAAGGCTGATTAATGGCGATATGAACCACATTACCATTGGTAACCACTCGGCAACCTGTGTTGTCTTTGCACACGGCTGGGCACGCAGCCATTCGGACTTTATTCAGGTGGCGGAGTCACTTGAGCCGATTGCCTGTTCGGTGCTGCTGGACCTGCCCGGTTTTGGCAAAACCCCCCGACCGGAACAGGCCTGGGGATCGTCGGAGTATGCCGATCATTGCGCTGACTTTATCCGGCAATTGAATTTCCCGAAGGTGATCTGGGTCGGGCACTCCTTCGGCGGACGGGTGGGACTGCAACTCGCTGTACGGCATCCGCGGTTGTTGCATGCGATGGTTCTGGTGGCCGGTGCGGGAATACCCATACCCGGCTCGGCAATAAAAACGCTGCGCCGTCGAGCGCGTCAGCTGCGTTTTAAAATGGCCAGGCACCGGGCCGGCACCGATGAAGAACTTGATGAGCTGGAGCAAATGTACGGCAGCGCTGACTACATCCACAGCAAGCAGATCGGCCTGCGCGATATCTTCGTCAGGGTGATCGCAGAAAATCAAAGTGAAGATGCTGCCAGAATTAATCTGCCAGTCAGTCTTATCTACGGTGAGCGTGATACAGAAACGCCCGTTGAGATCGGTGAACAATTACGCCGGCTGATTCCGCAGTCCCGGTTAGTGCGTTGCCCTGAGTTCGATCATATCGACATACTCAGCCGCGGACGACATCAGATAGCACT
>JAHDHK010000078.1:0-9299 GCA_020631335.1 Chromatiales bacterium | reverse complement strand
GATCAGCGGAGTAAATACTTAAATGGCGCTGATTACCACGCTGTTGTTTCCGCTAAGCCTGGCTGTCCTGCTGTGTGTTCGCTGTAATACATTGCTGGTGTACTTCCAGCAGGAAGAGTACGACAACCAACGTTTTTTTTCCGCATGGCGAAATGTGAGGCTCTACGACATAGTCGCCTCAGTGTCGACTGTGCTCATTCTGCTGGCCGGTTGGCTGCTTGATGCATCGTGGTTAGCCGCAATTGTTCTGAGCGTGCTCTATGCAGTGATTGCGTGGCGTGAACAACAATATAAGTTCAAAAAGCCACTGGTTAACACTCAGCGGGTACGTCGTATTCGTGCGGTCTCTTTAGGGCTGCTCGTGTTTCTGGCGTTTATCGCAGGATTTTTGCCGCTTCTGGCTATCCTGGCGCTGCAGCTTGTTCCTCTATCGCTGGTCTTTGCCAACAGGTTGCTGCAGCCGGCGCAAAACCGTCTGAATGAATCTTTTATTCAGGAAGCCCGTTTGCGACTGAAAGAAAATAATGCTGTTGCTATCGGGGTAACAGGGTCGTTCGGCAAGACAACTGTCAAGCACATGCTGGCTGAGATGCTCAATCTCGGAGGCCCCGTTTTTTATAGTCGAGGCAGTGTCAACACAGTGCTTGGATTAACACGGCATATCAGGCAGCGTCTACAGCCGGCGCACCAGTACTTTGTTGCGGAGATGGGGGCTTATCAGATCGGTTCTATTAAACGATTGTGCAAGTTTGTCATGCCGGAATACGGTATCGTGACCGCTATTGGAGAGGCGCATGCCGAGCGGTTCGGCAGTATCGAAAATACTGCAAAAGCCAAGTCAGAACTTGCGGACTGGGTCTGCCAAAACGGTAGCAGGCTGATCACCACAGAGGCAGTCATGACACACCCGCCGTTTGCCAGGCTTCGCGAGCGTTTCCCCGAAAAATTTGTTGTGGTGGGTTATTCAGCATCGAGTGATGTGCAAATATCCGACAGTGAATTGAGCGGTGGACTGTGGCAGATCGTATTGCGCTTTAATGATGGATCGCGGTTTGACTATTCACTGCCGTTACTGGGTGATCATAATATTCTGAATTCCGCACTTGCCGTGGCGCTGGTGGCTAATGTAGAGCCCGGTCTTATGTCGCGACTGCCACCGAAAATGGCGGAGCTCGAGCAGGTGGCGCATCGCCTGGAGTTAAAACAGAATGCCGGTGAGCCGGTTATACTTGATGATGCTTACAACTCGAATGAAAAAGGGTTTGCTAACGCAGTCAATGTGTTGCGAACCATCGCTGATGAGCGTGGGGGTCGAGCGGTTTTGATAACACCGGGGATCGCCGAACTAGGTGATGATCACGACGATATACATCAAAGGCTGGGCGTGCTTAGCGGTAAACTATGTGATGTTGTTGTGGTGGTTAATCCCGAACGGATTCCCGGCTTCGTCGCTGAAGTTGAATCGTCAGCGGCAACACTGCTTACTGCGCCGTCGCTGGAGCTGGCCAGAGAGCGACTACACGATCTCAAGCTCGGCAGCACAGATGCCGTGTTGTATGAAAATGATCTGCCCGATCTGCTGGAAGAAAAAAGATTTTTGTAATTGCTTTGCTAACCCGGTTGCCTGCTGTTTCTGCCTGTTCAAAGAAACAGGCTGTGTGGCCAGTTGTTCGTCTCTGCGCTTCAACAGGGATATCGCTGGCGACAATCGGGCCTTTTTAGCGTTGTCGGGCATTTACTGACTGTTTTGCCTGTTCAGCAGGCAAAACGGAAAATGCTCCGCTACAAAAGCAGGACGCGTGAGCGGAGAGTCCTCAAATTGATCCCCGCCGACGACGCGGGTGTCGCATTCCTTTGAATTAATCTTCCGTTGCTATTGATGCCTGGCGTGTAACCCTAGACAATACCTGATCAAAGGTTGGAAGGATGGCCAGACTGATGTCCACACGGCAACCCGGCGTGCAGGCGGTAAAAGGCAGTGGATAAAGCAGTAGGCGACTGGCTCAGGCAACTGGGCTTTGAAGCACTAATCGATGCGTTCGAAGAGAATGCGGTCGATTCGGATGTGCTGCCCGAACTCGATAATAATGACCTGAAAGATCTCGGGGTCACTCGCCTGGGCGATAGAAAAAAGCTATTGGCAGCGATAGCGAAACTACAACCTGCGGCTGCTGATGCCTCAGTTAATCCGACCGCACAGCAGGTAGTCGCGCAAAATGTCGTAGAAATAAATCGCACCTTGCCTGCAGAACCTGCGCCCGATGTGCGGGTAGAAGCAGAATTTCGTCTGCTCACTGTTATGTTCTGCGATTTAGTCGGATCAACAGAGATGTCTACCCGGGTCGATGCCGAACGATTGCGACAGATCATCGCGCGTTTTCAGCGTGCCTGCGCTGGCGCTGTGAAACCTCTTGGAGGCTTCGTTGCCCGATACATGGGCGACGGCGTTCTGATCTACTTCGGATATCCGAAAGCCTTTGAGAACGACGCCGAACGAGCTGTTGCTGCCGGGCTGGCTGTGGTGCAAAAGTGCGAACAGGCAATAGATGCCCGCGTGCGGGTTGGCATTGCTACCGGTCGCGTCATTGTCGGCGACTTACTGGGGCAGGGCCCGGCGGAAGAGCGTACCGTGGTGGGTGAAACACCGAATCTGGCAGCAAGGCTGCAAGCCTGTGCTGAACCCGGTGCTGTGGTGGTGTCTGATACCACGAGGCTTCTGGCGGGCGGTGGTTTTGAGTTTGAAGATCTCGAAGCACATCAGCTGAAAGGGTTTAGTAATCCGGTGACGGCATGGCGGGTGGTCGGTACGCGTGCCATCGAGAGTCGTTTCGAATCCAATCGCAATTCCACGCTCAATCCGCTATATGGACGTAAAACCGAACTGATGTTGCTGATGGATAGATGGGAGCTTGCCTGTGGAGGAGAAGGGCAGGCTGTGTTTATTTCCGGTGAGGCCGGTATCGGCAAGTCCCGACTGATCGAGGCATTGCGACGCGATGCTGCTGCGGTAACGCATGTCACATTGCGCTATCAGTGCTCATCTCACTTTTCCACCAGTGCATTTTATCCTGTGATTTCGCAAATTCAGCGAACAGCGCGTTTCGAGCAGGAAGATACGATCGACCAGAAGCTCGACAAAATTGAAGCTCTGCTGCATCTGTCCGGCAGCAATACGCGGGTGGACAAACAGATCTTTGCGCATCTTTTATCACTTCCGTTTAATGATCGCTATGGCGAACTGAGCCTGACGCCACAGCAAATTAAATCCAAAACGCTCGAAACATTACTCGCTCAGACCTTCCTGATGGCCGAGACCGAACCGGTATTATTGTTGGTTGAGGACACGCACTGGATTGATCCGGCCAGCGAAGAGTTTCTTGAACTGCTGATCGGTAAGCTGGAAGGCTCGCGCGTACTGCTGGTAGTCACACACCGTCCCGACTGGCAGCCCAACCTGCTTGGCCATAACAATATATCTTCGCTGCAGTTGAATCGACTTGGCAAGGCTTCCTGCGCAGCCATTGTCAGGGCAGTCGCCGGAGATTTTATTTCCGAAGATGTTATTGAGCGAATCGTTAAGCGCACCGATGGCATCCCTTTGTTTATCGAGGAGCTGACTAAATCACTGGTAGAGGGTGGCTTGGATATCGCTGAAGCCGATATACCGGCAACACTGCAGGCATCGTTGCTGGCGCGAATTGATCGCCTCGGACCGCAAACCAAAGAGATTATGCAAATCGGCGCGGTGATCGGCCGTGAATTTTCACTTGAACTGCTCAAGGCAGTTGCGAAAGACAAGCACAATGTATTGTCAAACGGGCTCACACAGCTCGTGCAGGGTGAGTTCCTTTTTCAGTCCGGTGCACCCGGTGATCTGATTTACACCTTCAAGCATGGACTGGTGCAGGACTCCATCTATGAAAACATGCTAAGCGGGGTGCGACAGCAACAGCATCATAATATTGCCGATGCGCTGCTCGAGAGCTTTCCGCAAATAGTGGAAACTGCCCCCGAGTTAATAGCACATCATTTTACCGAGGCAGGAATAGAAGACGCGGCCATTGAATGGTGGCACAAAGCCGGAAAGCGCTCTGCAGCTCGCTCTGCAGATGCCGAATCGGTTGTACAGTTGCAGCGCGCGGTTGAACTGCTGGAATCACTGCCCGAAACTCCCGAGCGAGTCCGTTTGAACCTCACTTTACATATGGATTTAACAGGGCCGCTGATCGCTATCGGGGGTTATGGCTCGGACGAAATGGACAACAATACCGGCCGGGCGCTGAGTCTGGCGGAGCAGTGCGGTGAAACAGATCGGATATTCCCGGTGCTTTATGGGAAGTTCGTGTTTCAACTTCACACCGGCCTGGTTGCCGAGGCAAATAAGCAGGCGGCAGATTTTCTGGCACTTGCTCAGGGTGTTGGTCAGGAAGAAACTGTCGTTCAGGGCCATCGCATTGTCGGTTTTGCAGAGTTAATTGCGGGCCGGCCTGACCTCGCGAGCACACATCTGGTGCAAGCCGCCAGCTTTACAGCGCCATCCACAGGTGGTTCTCATCCATCGGTCTACGGACAGGACATCGAAGCGGCGGCGAAAGTACTGGCTGCCTGGGCGCATCTGCATAACGGACATCCCGATCAGGCAATTGCATTGTTTGATCAGGCGCTGGCGCGCGCCACGCGTTTGAACCATGCCAACACACTGGGGGTGGTGTTATTCCACGGTGGCAATCTGTTTGTTTCTCTTAGATTGGCTGCGCGGGTCAGACAAACACTTTCAGGCTTGCAGGCACTCAACAAAAAGCACGATCTGAGTTTGTGGCGGGTCGCCGAATCGATTGTCCAACCGGGCCTGATGTCTCTGACCGAAGAACATCAACAGGTTATTAATGCCGTTGAATCTGCGATGCATGTTTACACTCAGCAGATGCATATGAGAATGCACACACCCTACATGTATGCTCAATCGGCCAGTGCTTATCTGGGGCTGGGCGAGCCGCAGCTAGCACTGGACACGGCTCGCAAAGCACTTGAGGACTCCGCGCAAACCGGTGTTCATCTGGAGGATCCCGAACTTTTACGCATTTGCGCCCTGGCCACAAACAAAATCCAGCGCACCGGGACTCAAACGGACGAGGCATTCCGGCAGGCACTTGAAACCTCCCGTCAGATGAAAATGAAGTGGTATGAACTGAGAATAGCGACGGATTACAGCGCCTATCTGGCGCAATCAGACCGTTCAAAACAGGCTGTGGAGATTCTCAAACCGGTGATTTACCAGATAAATGAGGGTGCACAAATGCCTGATATGCAACGGGCAAAAGCAGTGCTCAATAGTTTGTGTGTCACCACCGATAGTCCTGTCTAGCCTGGCAGGCTGTTGAAAAACTGTTGTGCTAGTTATTGCGTAGAGTCTGAAAGCGTTAAATTCACGCTCAAAATGTACATTTATACCCCATAAACGTTCAATTTATAGGTCATTACTGTGTATTAGATAAGGCAACTTCATACCCTTACTAATGGCGCGGTAGATTTTCAATTTCCAGCCAGTCAAACTCTTATTAAAAGATATAGAATCCGGTGTTCATGGCGGATATTTGCGTGAAATAATGTCTGTGTCGGTGGTTCATGCCTGCGGCGGGCTTGTGAGACACACCAGTGCCTGACTCAATACCCGCAGCAGCCTCTGGTGGACATGGAATTGCAATTCAATTGGCCGTTTCCGGCGAGAATTCACACATCGCCAGATTCTTGACTACACTCAAACCGGGCTTTGGCGAATAGCCTGACGTCTGTTAAAGCATGACCTTTCAACGGGCGGCTGGACGTGACCAACATTGCGTATCACAACAATAAAATAAAATGATCGCAGATTTTTTCTGTTTGAAAACAATATCAGTCAGAGTGCTCGGGGTCGTTTGTCTCCTGGGGATGGTCGTGTGCACGTCTTCGGCTCAAACTGATGGCTCTGCGGGTGCCAGGCCGCTGAGCATTGTGCTTAGTGGGGTAGAAAAAGAACTACGCGAAAACATCAGGGGGTTTCTTGAAATCTATGCTTTTGATGGAAAAGAAGTCACCTCGGTTGCCCGTTTAAGGTATCTGCACAAAAAAGCTGAAGCACAGATTGAAGCTGCCCTGCGTCCATTCGGGTACTACCGTCCCGTTATAGAAACAGAATTGTTTGATGTCGGATCCAAGTGGCAGGCTATTTACCGGGTGAACCCGAACGATCGAATCAAACTGATCAGTGACCCGGTGATAGAACTTGCCGGTGTTGTTGTAGATTGCAATGATTTCAGATACCAGGAGCGCGACCGCAAGAGCCTGTTGCCAGACATCGCCGTCGAGGATGATGAGTTTAATCGCAATAAAGAGTTAGTGATCGACTTCTGTAAAGCGCGGACAGCGGCAGAACTGACAAAAGGTGAACCGCTCGATCAGCAGGCGTACGACAGACTGAAACAAAGCATACAGACCTCGGCTGCAAAGTACGGGTACTTCGATGCTGAATTCACTCGCCATGAAATACTGATTGATGATCAGGCTTACACCGCAGAAATTGCGCTGGTAATGAATCCCGGCCCGCGCTACAGAATCGGTGAGGCGCTAATAAAGCAGGACGTTGACTGGATCGCCGACTCGTTGCTTGAGCGTTATGTTGAACTTGAGGATAAGGACTATTTTGATGCAGGTAAGCTGCAGTCGCTGCAAAGTGATCTGACTAACTCGGACTATTACAAGCGGGTAGAAGTACGGGCTTCTGCGCAGGATGCAGTCGATAAAGTCATACCGGTGAGCGTAGACTTAAAGCATATCAAACCCAGAGAATATGTGGTCGGGGTCGGCTATGGAACTGATACCGGGGCCAGAATACGTATCGGTGTCGATGGTCGAAGAGTGAACCGTCGTGGTCATCACTATAGTGCAGAGGGCCGTTTGTCTGAAATCGGTTACGGTCTGGTTGCAGGCTATACCATTCCAACCGGAGATCCGCGCACAGATAGTTTTGGTATACGACTGGGAATTGAGCGTGAAGATTCTGATACTCAGGACTTTACCGGTTTCAGTCTCGGCGGAAGTTATCAGTTCAGGGACGGGCTGTGGACTAAATCCTACGCAATCGACTACAGCGTGAATGAGTTCGTCGCCGATAGTGAAACGACAACGACCCGGTTGTTAATGCCAAGTACAGAGTGGACCCGAACCTATCCGTCTGAGCTTGAAAAACGTATCAATACGGTTAACGGGGCCTGGGTGCGTTTGTCACTGCGTGGTGCGTCGGAATCGCTGTTATCTGACACGAGCTTTATACAACCACAGATTTCAACCAAAATCATTAATACCTTCGACAGCAACCACCGCTTTATTGTTCGTGCCAGTGCCGGCACCACCTGGGTGAAGGACTTCGACAAACTGCCCACACAACTGCGTTATTACGCAGGTGGAGACTCATCCGTCAGAGGGTACAAATATCAGGCGATTGCTCCACTTGATGATGACAGTGAAGTACTTGGCGGGCGGCATTTGCTTGAAGCCAGCGCTGAGTATGAGGTGCCAATAAGAGATAACTTCAGTGTCGCAGCTTTCAGTGATTTTGGTGATGCATTCGATGACCGACCGGATTACCGATTCGGTGTCGGACTGGGTTTACGCTGGCAGTCACCTATCGGCCCCGTGAGAATAGATGTCGCCAGAAGTCTGGTAGACCCGGGCGAAGGCAATGTCCGATTGCACTTGTCTCTTGGCCCTGATTTGTAAATGAACACGTTAAGAGAGCGTTCTATTAAACATCCCTTTGGCTGCTGGCTGCCTGCCTCGTTTGTAAAGGCCGTGCTATGAGTGTGATCAGGCGAGTTGGTCTGCTATTGCTGTTGATGCTGTTTGTGTTGATGGCTGTGATTGCCTACATCATGATGACTCATGGCGGGATGCAGCGACTGTTTTCGCTTGGTAAAAGCTATGTGGCAGGCGAACTGACGATCGGGCAGAGTACCGGTGCGCTTATCGGTCCGGCAACGCTTTCCGATGTACAGCTCGTTGATGAAAACGGACTAGCGTTGAGTATTGAGCATGTCCGCTTTGACTGGCGTCCGGCTAAGTTATTAAAACGTACACTGCGTATTGATGAATTCAGCATTGATGGGGTAACACTGCGTCTGCCTGCACCTGCAGCTGGAGAATCTGCAAGTCAGCCATTCCAGTTACGTGACTTTGCACTGCCTTTAAAGGCTGATGTTCAAAATATACGAATTGCCGATTTGAAAGTGTACCCCCACGGCGCCAGTGAACCAATTGTCCTGGACGAGATAAAGCTGGATGCTTCTGGTGCTGACAGTTCTCTGAAGCTTGTGCAACTGGCGATCAATGGACCGGTGTTTTCACTGGCAATGGATGGCACGCTGGACACGCGTGATACCTGGCCGATTAATCTGAATCAACAGTGGACATATACCGATAAAACTCTGGGTGTCGTGGCTGGTGCCGGATCGCTCACCGGTGATACACAGTCATTGCATGCCCTGCATCAGGTGACTGGCCCTGCCGATGTTGATCTGGACTTAAACCTGTTCGATGTTACCGGTGAAATATCCTGGGAAGGAAAGATCAATGCCGCTGTTGATGATCTTGGTTCGTTGGCCGAAGGTGCGAGTGGGGTGCCTGTTTCTGTTGCAGCGAGCGGACGCGGGACTCTCTCCGATTATAAACTGGATGGCCAGCTCAATTCTGCGCACTCGCTGGTGGGGAATACCACTACTGTATTCAGTATCGAGGGAGATCTGACAAAACTGGCGATTACTGAATCATTAACGACAATAGAAAACTCCCCGCTGAACCTCTCCGTTGACGGGGAAACCAGATTTGACGATCTGCAAAGTAGTCTTGTTATTGGCTGGACAGATTTGCAATGGCCGCTGCAGTCAGTTGATCAGCCTGCAGTGGTAATCGCACCCACGGGGAGTTTTAATGTCAGTGGTCAGCCGGAGAGTCTAACTGTTACTGGAACTGCAGAGGTTGCTTCAACACAGTCCGGAGTGCTTGACCTGGTGGTTGATACAGTCGTGACACCGCAGTTGATCACCATCAATACGCTGCGTGCCTCTCCACGACCGGCAACCAACGATGCTTCATTGAATGTGAGCGGTGAGGTTGATATCAACGCCCAACAGCTTAGCCTGGCCGGTCAACTGAATCAGCTCTCCTGGCCGTTAATATCTGACGGTGCGCCCCCCGTACTGAGCATCAGCAGCGGTGATTTCAGTATTAGCGGGGCAATTGATAAATATCCAATGAATGTTAATACC
>JAHDHK010000077.1:15727-21612 GCA_020631335.1 Chromatiales bacterium | reverse complement strand
GCAAAGTGTAGACAAACTGGCCGACGAACTACTTGAAAACAATATCAACACAGTCTGCCTGCTGCCTGTTTGACCTAACTGTACCCGCGCCGTGAGCGTGATTGCACATTGGATCGAACAAAAAGGTATCAGCACTGTGGTCATCGGACTGGTCAGAGAACATTTGATGAAAGTACTGCCCCCACGCGCTCTTTGGGTTCCGTTTGAGCTGGGTCGCCCGATGGGGCCTCCGGGTAATCCAGACTTTCAGCAACAGGTGCTGCTTAGTGCGCTTAACATGGTCAGCGTGCACAGTGATCAGCCCGTGATTGCCGACTTCCAGCAAGATGACCCGAGAGCCACTGAAGATAGTCAATGGCAGGCACCTTTGATAAAGCAGTGCCATAGCGTGGCTGAAGAAGTAGCGGCGCTGGATAAGGCTTATCAGGCCTGGTTCAGTACCGGCAAGCGCACGGTAGTCGGCGTCGCAAAAATTGATATAAGCGCGTGTGCAATCATTGCCGATCAGCTGCGGTTTACTCTCCCACAGCACCCGGAACGCGACGTCGTGTCACCGATACTTATGGCGAGATATGCAGTTGATGACCTCAAATCTTTTTATATTGAGGCAGCGCTTGCAAACGGCTCACCCTCTGGCACACAGGTATATGACTGGTTCTGGCATCAAACTTATCTGGGTCGGGAGTTACTGCAACTCCGGAAGGAATGGATGAAAAGTGATGACAGCAAATTAAAGAGACTCGGTGAGCTGTTTCTTGTTCCACACAAATGGCGTCAATAAACAATGTCGCTATCGCTTAATCAATAACGCTGCGGCAAAACAATCTTATGCAATCAGACATCGCTGTACATCTGAAAAAGCTGCCTGCTATCGACACATTACTGCGACACTGCGCGCCGTTAACCGAGCGCTATGGGCGGGAAATTGTACTTTCAGAGCTTCAGGTAAAACTGCAGGCAGTACGGCAGCAAATACTTGAAGAGGGTGTTACCGCGGCAACCCGAGAGCACTTGCTTGAGCAGATATGCGAACAGACATCGTGTCAATTGGAACAGGCGTTCCAGCCATCGCTAAGGTCGGTTTTTAATTTAACCGGTATTATTCTGCACACCAATCTGGGCCGCGCACCGTACCCACAGGTGGCCATTGATGCCATGATCTCGATCAGCAGCGGTGCCTGCAATCTAGAGTATAACCTTGCCACCGGTAAGCGCGGTCGACGCGACGATCATGTGGAAAAATGGATTTGTGCACTCACTGGAGCACAAGCGGCCACCACAGTAAATAACAATGCCGCAGCCGTGCTACTCACATTGAATACACTGGCCAGAAAAAAGGAAGTGATTGTTTCGCGCGGTGAACTGATTGAAATTGGCGGGTCTTTCCGTATGCCTGCCATAATGAAAAAAGCCGGCTGTAAACTCAGGGAAGTCGGGACAACCAACCGCACACATCTTAAAGACTATCAATCGGCGGTTAACAAGCGCACCGCCGCGATGATGAAAGTTCACACCAGTAATTACGAAATTAACGGTTTCAGCAGTGAAGTCACCGCCACTGAGCTGTCATCCCTGGCACAGAAAGCCAACCTGCCACTCATTGATGATATGGGCAGTGGCAACCTGATAGATCTCACTGCTCTCGGCCTGCCCGGGGAACGAACTGCAGCACAGGCACTGTCCGAAGGTGTCGATGTCATTACCTTCAGCGGTGACAAATTACTCGGCGGCCCGCAGTGCGGAATCATTGCCGGTAAAAAATCAATCATCGAGCAGATCGATCGCAATCCAATGAAGCGTGCGTTACGTCTGGACAAACTCACGCTGACCGCCCTTGAAAGTGTATTAAAGCTGTATACCACACCAACGCGTTTACGCAATGAGGTGCCGGCGCTTCGGATGTTAAGTCGCCCGCTCGAAGAACTACAAGATACCGCATCTGCGCTGCAGGCGTTTTTAACCACCCACTTCAACAGTGAACTGACATGCACAGTGGACGCCTGCCAGAGTCAGATTGGCAGCGGTGCTCTGCCCACTAAAACTCTGCCGAGCGTCGCCGTGGCACTGGCGCCGAAACACCAGTCTCCCGATACCCTGGCGGCTCGACTTCGGCAGCTCCCACAACCGGTGATCGGCCGCATCAGTCACAACAAACTCTACCTTGACGTAAGAGCACTCGAGGACAGCCAGGGCCTGTATAACACCCTCGGGGCATTGGGCCAACACTGAATGGCAGTCACATCAGCCGGAGCCCGCTGTCAATAAAACACAGGTTAACAGTACGTTGCACAATTGCAGTTGCGCAGCTTTCCAAAACTTCAGACAATCGTGCAGTAAAACCGGCCTTGTGGTCGTTTCCGATTTACCCGTTTGGCGAGAATTTCCCCAATGAAAGCCCTGTTTACTGTATTGACCGCACTTATTTTGCTGACAAGCGCTGCAAACGCTGACGAGGCGTTTATCGGTGCTTGGTCCTCCGGTGCTAAAGAAGTTCTGAAAATCAGCAAAGAGGGAGACAGCCTGACCGCGGAATTCGTTCGGGAGAATGTCAAACGTCAGTTTGAGAAAGTACGCTTCCCCGCAAAGCTTCAGGATGGTGCCCTTGTGATCAGCGGAGAACAGGGCGATTTATCTGCCAGATACGATGAAGGTAATAAAATACTCATACTTGGCGGCATGAAGGCGTTCCAGAAACTCACCGACAAGCAGGCTCAGACGATCATCTCGAATCTTGAAAAAAAGCAGTAAAGGGATTGTCGGCGATACCGGCAGCAACCACCTGAGAGATTCAATACGGCACTACCCCACCCGGGCATAATGCGCAGCTTTGATATCGCAGTGGCAGCCTACGCCCGGCGGAACACTCACGGGTTAACACGGTACTAAACCCGCTGGCCTACTGCACATTGGCAGCCACCTTAATCTGATAACAGCCGATCTACCTTTTAACACTTGCCGCATGTGTTGTTCTCATGGCCAGATACATTCCCGGTATTATCAATACAGCACCGACAATGTGATACCACTGCGGTGGCTCACCGAGAAACCACCACGCCAGCAATGCGGTGTAAAGTGGCCCGAGATATAACACCAACCCGGCTCGCGCTGCACCGATTTGTTGCTGAAGGTAGGCATACGCCTGATAAGCAATCAGACCGGGCAGCACGGCAGCAGCTAAGCTGATGAGCAGCGCATGCTTCCAGTCGGCAGGCAGGCCACTACTAAAAGCCTCGATAGCAGTAAACGGCAACAACACAAATAATCCAGCCAGTGTAATTATCGTGATGCGTGCAAACGGACTTAACACACTTGGGCGATGTTTTAGCAATACGGAATATAGCGTCCAACTGGCAACGGCGATCATTATCCACAGATCACCAGTCGTGAATTCTACCGCGATCAGGTTTTGCCATGACCCTTTCACCACCACAACAACCACACCACTCACGGCCAATAGCAACCCCGCCCACTGAGCAGGCTGCAAGGCTTCTTTCAGCAGCTCGGCAGAGATAATAGCCACCAGTACCGGTGAAAGCGCATATAGAAGACCGATATTGATAGCGGCTGTTGTCTCTCCGCCAATATAAACAAACGCACCGCAGATCCACATACCCAGTGCACCAAGCAGCAATAACAGCGGCCATTCACTTTTCCATTGTGGCCATAAGGTGCGCAATTCACTGTAGGCAAACGGCAGCATTATTAAGAAAGCTATTAACCAGCGCAAAAATGCCAACAAATGCGGGGCGATAATGCCGGGGGCATAGCGCGCCACCAGATAATTCGTTGACCAGACCGCCGGTGTCACAATAATCAACAGCAACGGCAAACGACCGATAGGGGAGCTATGCATCAGCGGGACTTAGACGGTACTGGCGACTGGCAGGCAATAATGCACGAACTTTGTAAACAGCGGTAGTGCAGCCGTCTTCCAAAGTGACAGATACACTGAATAAAAATGTACCACGGGCAGTGACCAATTGGTGTATAACCGGCGTGTATTGTCTGCGATTCCGGTGTATTCACTATCAAAACAAGCTCGCAAGCTAACACTAACTCCAACCGACCTTTACTCGGCATTTCGTTAAAGGTGGCATCTATTTGCTTGTTCGTTGTGATGATGATTGCCATCAAGCTGCTGCAGGACAGCGTACCCATTGGCGAAATTATCTTCGCAAGATCATTGCTGGGCATGCTGGCTGTAGCAACCGTTTACAAATTGCGCGGTGAATTTGAAGGACGATTTGTCATTCGATCTGTGCGCGCCCACGCTTTCTGGGCGCTGACAGCAGCGATGGCGATGGGAATGTGGTTTATCTGTATCACGCTTATTCCCCTGCCTGAAGCCACAGCAATCGGGTTTGCTATGCCGCTGCTGGTAGTGGCAATGGCCTTTTTTATCCTGGGTGAAACCGTACGCATTGTCAGATGGATTGCCATTCTTACCGGGCTGGCAGGTGTCTGTATTATCGTATGGCCCCGACTAGGTGTGGGCGCCTCCTACAGCTCCGCATCGGCGATCGGTGCTGCGCTGGCACTCGGGGCTGCCATCTGCTGGGCATTGGCGCAAACACTGCTGCGGCGGCTTACGCGAACCGAAACCAGTGGTTCCGCTGTACTGAGTTTTTCTATTGCCACAATGATATTGTCACTTTTCAGTATCCCTCTGGGCTGGACCTTACCTGACGCCGGACAATGGGGCCTGATATTGTTATGCGGTGTAGCCGGGGGCTTCGGGCAGCTATGCGTTGCCGAGAGCCTGCGCTTTGCCGAAGCTTCGGCCCTGGCGCCATTCGAGTATCTGGCCTTTCCAATAGCCAGCCTGGCCGCTATTTTGTTCTTCGGTGAATACCCTGATACCAACGTATGGCTCGGGTTGCCACTGGTCATTGCCGGTGGTCTGCTGGTAATTTATCGGGAACATCAGTTAAGCAAGCGGGCAGCAAGCTGACAAACCACTGCGTCGCAGGCGTTCAAATACTCGCAGATTTCTGAAACAATGCACGCTTCAGCGGTATTAACAGTCCAGTACCAACTCCCTCACGGGAAACGACAACGCTGTGAGACTGCCGTCGAACAGTGTTGTTTTCGATATTGGCCGCGCACCTGGAAATTCACAGCGCCAGTGACATAGTATCGAAAACCTCAAAACTCAAAACTTCCGGGCAGCTATTCCTCGACCTGCCAAACCGGGCAACCCCATGCAGAACACCACATTGGTCAATAAAAGCGTTTTACTCATGGTCGTCGTGGCGATCTCTGCAATGTTTCTGGGTATTATCGGCCGGTTTCTCGAAGCAATCTTTCTGGCCGGACTGTTCAGCGCGGTTTGCCACCCTCTGTATAAGTGGTTTCTGGACCACACCGGTCAGCGTCAGGCACTCTCTTCAATGGCGACCATGATACTGGTGCTGTTCTTTATCATTATTCCGGTGGCACTCATCGCTACTATCGTGGTCGGCCAGGCGACAGACTTTGCGTCTACCGCTATCCCGTGGGTGCAAAACCTCACTAACGATCCTGCGCTCATCACCAGCCAACTCGAAAAACTGCCATTTTACGAACGCCTGCTGCCCTACCGGGATATCATGAGCGAACGGATCGGTGGCGTTCTGGTGAGCATCAGTGGTGCCGGTGTAAGCATATTGCAGTCTGTCACCGTTGGCACCGTCAACGCCCTACTCACCGGCTTGCTGGTACTCTACAGCTTTTTCTTTTTCCTGATGGACGGTGGAAAACTGGTACATCGAATTCTCTACTACCTGCCACTGGACGATAAAAACGAGCACCTCTTACTTAACCGCTTTCGCAGCGTGACGATCGCCACACTGAAAGGCACCGCTGTTATCGGCTTTCTTCAGGGGGGACTGGCCGGCCTGGCACTG
>JAHDHK010000077.1:0-15717 GCA_020631335.1 Chromatiales bacterium | reverse complement strand
CACTGAGCTTCTGCGGGGTGCCCAATGCCCTGTTCTGGAGTGTCGCTATGATGATGCTGTCCGTGGTGCCCGGTATAGGCGCGGCACTGATCTGGATCCCCGCCTGCCTGTATTTGGCTGCCTCAGGCAAAATCGCTGTAGCAGCCGGGTTATTCGCATTTTGCGGCGTGCTGGTTGGCAGTATTGATAATGTACTTCGCCCCAAGCTCGTCGGCTCAGATACTCAGCTACACGAGCTGATGATATTTTTCAGTACACTGGGTGGCATCCTGACTTTCGGAATGTCAGGTTTTATTATCGGCCCGATCATCGCCGCATTGTTTGTCACCGTGTGGGAAATATATGGCGTGGAATTCCAGGAGTGGCTGCCGAAAACTGCATTTGTGCCTTACGACAAAGACCACCCCGAAGGTTCGACATTGAACGAACAAACGCCAGAGGAAATTGTCGAACTCACAGAAGAAAAACAAATGCTCGCCTCTGGTGAAACCGAAAGTAATCACAAAGACAATCAGGTTTAGCAGACCGCACAAAAGCGTAAACCTTGCTGACCACCAGATACATCGACAAGCCGGATTGCTGTAGCTCAAAGCCGGTATTGTTGGCAAAAAAGTAACTGATACTCTTGAAAAAAAAATCACTTTTAACCGCACTGCTCTGCACACTTACCTATGGCATCACAACGCCGGGGAAAGCATATGCATCATACGATGAAGTTTCGTGCAAACTCGGGTTGCTTCAGGACCTGGGCTGGCAGGTTGCACGTACAGAAACCCCACCTGACATCTATCACAGCAATGCGTGTGATATCACATCTGCGCCGCTGTTTACCTACAATACCGGTATAGAATCCAGTGGCCAGATACTCAACCGGGCCAATAGAGCGATCAACTCCATCACCAGCCGATGCCTGGTTAACCGGCAATACATAGACGGCATTAAAACGGCTATTGTGAATTTAACAGATAATAAAGCGTTTACTTTTGTCAGTGGTGGTACCGACCCGAGAGACCCGTTCATTCCGCCGGACAATAGCTGGCTGCCCGCTGGTGACAGAGGTTACGACCTGCCGGCTAACTCTGTCAGTCAGAGCATTAACGCACTATATGAAAAACCGTTTATTGCCGAATGCGCTGCGGCTGCACAGATTGCTCAGCTCTCTATTCTTAAGGAACACTACGGTGTTTTTACCGATGCCATCATACAACCCAGAGAAGTCGGTATTGGCATTTGGCCGGCTTATATAAAAGCGCCTTCCATCGCAGCTAACAAACCACTGTTACTCGGTTCAAAAAACCGCAAGCGCGCGTTGAAAGAACTGGCGACACTCGGTAAAGGCGCTTTTTACAATCAAAGCGGCTACCTGAAACCCTATAAGGGCGATGAATTTGTTGACTCCATAGACAACCGCGGGCAGAACTTCGTTATTGTGGAAGTAAGTGATGAGGCAATTGAGAGCATGCGCCGCAGGCCTCGACCTATCAGTGAATATAATAGGATTACCCGCGATATCTGGAAAAAATACCGTAAGCTGATGCTGGGTAACGCCGGTGACAAAGAAAAACTCTCGGAGCAAATGCGTGAAGAACTTGAAAATACCGATGCTTTTTTCAGTGATGTTATGGTCTACGTACACCCGTTAAGCGTTAGAAACTTCGCGTTTCATATAGCGCGTCAATTCAAATGGAACCCCAGAACCCCGTACGTGCTAGAACTCTACGAAGACTTCCTAAGCGGTTATTTTCACCAGCGATACATCGACTACCGGCTACGTCAGTGTCAACAGAGCGCCTACTGCAGAAAGGCAGATAAAGAGCACTTCTACCTCACCGACAACACCGGACTACCCGATGGAAAGATCTATCGATCCGCTAAAGCATGCAGCGCCGCACTGGAACAACTACCCCGGGAAAGAAATTAACGTCAGTCGTCGTGTATATCGGCAACGGCACTCAGCACGACTTGACCGGCCTGGCTCAAAGTGTTGCTGCACCCCTGAACGATAAAAGCCCCGTAAATTTTACGGGGCTTTCTTATAAAAAGTGCTGAATGACGACTGAGGTTTCGTCTTCAGCCCGATTGCTTTTTCTCAGTCCAGCCGACCAAAAAACACGCGCGTGTCGTCAGCCGAATGAGCATCCAGCCAGACAGCATCATTGCTGAGCCTTTGCAGAAGATCAGGGTACAGAGGATCTGCAGCATCATTAAAGTTGCCGTCCATGAAAAACTGCGCAGGATTACTGGCGCGCTGAGTCAATAATGCATAATTATTTTCAGTACTGCCGGACACAATCCCATCGTTCACATGTGCAGAAACAAGCGTGTTGTCGGTAGTGTTCCAGGTGATTGAGTAGTCGCCGGTGTTTTCGTTAACCAGCAAATATCCCTGGGCATTACCGCCGTCATCGGAGGTATCGCTGGTCGTGTAGCGCGTTACCCCGGCAGGTGTTATCTGCCGTCTAATTTCCCCGTTGGGATAGGCAGCGCTTCTTGCCGCTACATATAGATTTCCAGAGTTTAAATTCTGCAGCACAAAAGCCTGCTGTTGTGCGGATAATGTTGACGGCACACTCCAGACGTTGGGACTGAGCATTTCCAGCGCAACGGCAACAAAACCGTTACTGCCCGGCGGGCCTGTCATGATATCCACGCTAGTCGCGGTGATCCCCGTTAGAGTTACAGTCCCGCTGACATTTCCGGTGCTGCGATCAAATAACAGATCAGCATCTCCCAGCGCAGCTGAGCCTGTTGGTGGCACGGCTTCACTCTCGACTAGCTGAGTCTGAAAAACACCTGCGTCAGAAAGCAATGTGTCACCCGTGGTGCCGCCACCACCTGTGCCACCGCCGCCGTCAGTACCACCACCATCAGTACCACCGCCGTCTGTGCCGCCACCATCAGTACCACCACCGTCTGTGCCGCCACCATCAGTACCACCGCCGTCTGTGCCGCCGCCATCAGTTCCACCACCGTCTGTGCCACCGCCATCAGTACCACCGCCATCAGTACCACCGCCGTTTGTGCCGCCACCATCAGTACCACCCCCGTCTGTGCCGCCGCCATCAGTACCGCCATTGTTGACGTCACTGTCGCCACCGACAACAGTTGGATTGGAGTCACTGTCATCACTGTCCAGCAACACGCCGGCCAGCAACACCCCACCAGCTACCCCCAGCACCGTAGCACCAGACACACCGCTGCCAAGACCACCTGCCATACCGGCATTGGTGTCCCCGGCCTGCTCCCCGGAGCAACCGGCAATAAAGATTGCACCGGCGCAAAAGAGAGGTAAAATTTTATTGAGCGATCCGGTCGGCTTGCGGTTTATCATTAGCTTAACCCTTTCTGATCTGTGAACATTCTGATCTTTGAATTTTTAAATCGCGATGACGCCTGCTATCTGCTTTACGGCACTCATCGACTCTGCATTTCTGCTACAGGCGCAATTATGCCTGGTGCTGCACGTAATACAGCACTGTAACCCGCGATTGGATTATTTACTATTACCGAACAGACCGTAAACCGTTACGAATAGTAAGCTTTGATTCTTATCCGACCAGTTATTTCAAAGCCATGTGTATCAATATACTTACATTGAGACCTCGATAATGCGTCAATAAAAACACCATGCGCATGAGAAAGTCGTGCATATCCTTTGCCCTTTCAACTCTGGCTCAAGAAAGCCAGCAAACTAAACCGGCCTGAAGCTTATGATGTTTCCGATACGTGATGAAAACCCGCAAATCAATATACCGTATGTCACGTATTTGTTTATTGCGCTGAATGTCTTCGCATGGCTCGCACTCCAGGGTATGGGAGTTGAACCGGCCCTCAGCCAGTCGGTCTGTCAGTTTGGATTGATTCCCGCCGATCTGACCAGCCAGGATATATTGCGTGCACGCGCTATGTGCACAATAGACGGACAGCCGGACTGGTATACGCTGCTAAGCTCGATATTCATGCACGGCAGTTGGATGCATTTGCTCGGCAACATGTGGTTCCTGTGGATTTTTGGCAACAATGTTGAAGACTCCATGGGCAGCCCAAGGTTTTTCATTTTCTATTTGATCTGTGGTATCGCAGCGTCGCTCGCACAAATACTGGCTGATACCGGTTCAGTTGTTCCCATGGTGGGCGCATCCGGTGCAATTGGTGGAGTCATGGGTGCGTACATCGTTCTTTATCCCAAGGTTCATGTACACATGTTCTTTCTCTTTAGAACCTTTGCCATTCCCGCTATTTTAATGCTCGGCTACTGGATCGTGATGCAGTTCGCCGGCGGTTTCTCTTCACTGGGAACCACTGGCGGCGGCGTAGCATTCTGGGCACACATTGGCGGATTTATCGCAGGGATGATACTGATACTGGTCTTCAAAGATGAAAGACTGCTTGCCATGCATCCTTATAGAGGATGGAAACAGACAAAACACGAAACCAGTGTCTGGCAGAAAGTGCCCACCAAAAAAGGCAGCTGGCACTAACATGAAATTCCAGCCGGAAACACTCAACACACAACGAACTTATTCACATGGTTGAAGCCTGGATACCCATCACACTTTTTGCCGCATTCTGCCAGAACCTGCGTTCTGCCCTGCAGAAACACCTGAAAGGCAGCATGTCTACAAATGCAGCAGCTTATGCACGGTTTCTATATGCGATGCCGATTGCTGCTCTGTATTTATTTATTATTCTGACTGTGCAAGAGCAAACGCTGCCCGAACCGAACCTGACATTCGTGCTTTATTGCATCGCTGGCGGTATTTGTCAGATTATATTTACCATACTGCTGCTTTGGATGTTTTCATTCAGATCTTTTGCTGTCGGCACGACCTTTTCTAAACTCGAGGTCGTCTCCGTAGCATTGTTCGGTATCATTTTCCTTGGCGATAAACTCAGTGCGATGGCGGTTCTGGCTATCGCATTGTGTACCGCAGGAGTGATCGCACTGTCATCAAGACAAAGCGGAATTACGCTGGCAACTATCGGGCGCGACATACGCGGGCGGGACACCATCATCGGGCTCACATGTTCTGTATTTGTGGGCGCATCAGTTGTGTTTTTCAGAGCAGCATCGCTGTCGCTTGAACTCGATAACGTTGCACTGTCAGCCGCTTATACACTGACCGTCGCACTGATAATACAGTGCATAGTCATGGGACTATGGCTGATCGTGATCGAACCCGATCAATTGAAGTCACTGCTTGCACAGTGGCGCTGGGCAAGCGTTGTGGGGATTACCGGGGCACTGGCTTCAATAGGCTGGTTCACCGCCTTCACACTACAAAACGCGGGCTATGTAAGAACACTCGGCCAAATAGAACTGCTCTTCACTTATTTTTTCACCACCCGAATTTTCAAAGAGAAAGTGTCGCGTATTGAACTGGCGGGAATCGGACTGATCGGTGTGGGTATTATTGTACTGCTACTGAACAGTAACTGATCAGTAGCCGTGGTGTCGCACTCGAACAACCGGTTAAACGGACAGCGCAGAAATATCAGGTACGGCGCGCGCTGTTTTTTCATTGGTGTTCAGTATAGATTCCAGCGCGCGGGCAGCAGCCAACACCTTGTTGTCCGACCCGTTCGGACCGATTAACTGTATACCGAAAGGCATACCGTTGTGGTCAACTCCACACGGCAGCACGCAACTGCAACACATGGTCACCGTGGGTACATAAGATAGCGCGAGCCACCGCATGTACGTCGGCATGGTTTCGCCATTGATTTCTGTCACCGACAGCTGGCTGAAAGGAAACGGGCTGACTGATGCCGCAGGTGCAATCAGTACATCGAAATCATTAAAATACGTCAGCATATCCCGATACAACTCGGACTGATGCGCAAAGGCATGCGCAATATCAGCAGCGGTGAATGACAAACCACGCTCGGTATTATCGATAACGTTCTGCCCGATGATGTCTCGATGATCCCGCACCCGCTCATCGTGAGCCGCTACAAAAACCACACCTCGCAATATTTCGAACACATCGTGTATATGTTCTGTCTGCGGGTCTCGTTCCTCAAAGGCAGCGAATTGGCTACCGAACAACGCTGTTCTTTCGCTGAATACTTTACGAATGTTGTTATCCACCGGGCAGCACCCGAAGTCGGATGACCACCCGACGCGAAGCGTATCGAGCGGTGAAGGCTCGAGCGATTGTGTTATCGGGTTTGCTGTCATACTGAACGGGTCCCGCAAATCGGCACCGGTCGTCACCGTCAATTGCAAATGGACATCCGCCACACAGCGCCCCATCGGCCCGAGCACCGGAAACGGACTGAGTGCCACGCCACCGTGAACATTCGGCACCACACCGGGAGACGGCCTGAAACCAACGATACCGCTAAAGGCAGCGGGCGTTCTTAAACTCCCTCCATAGTCAGATCCGGTGGCAATCGGCAACATACCGGTAGCCAGTGCCACTGCTGTCCCACCCGATGATCCGGCACAAGTCTTTTCAGTATCAAACGGATTACAGGTGGCACCATAGACTTTATTAACGGTATTACCACCTGCGCCGAACTCGGGGGTATTGGTTTTGCAAAATACATTACCGCCATGCGCTTTCAGATCGGCCACAATTTTGTCATCTACGTCGGGCACGTGATCCTTGAATTGCAATGATCCCCACGTGGTACGCAAATCTTTCGTTGCCTCGAGATCCTTGATACCCACAGGCAGACCACCAAGCACCCCGAGCGATTCTCCCTTGCCGAGCCGGTTAGCCATATCGACAGCTGTGTCTCGTCCAAGATCAAGGTCCATCGCAACGACCGCGTTAACCGTCGGGTTTGTCGCTTCAATGCGCTTTACACAGCTATCAAACAACTCCAAAGGAGAAAGTTGTCGTTCCTGAATGTGCTGTAGCGCTTCAACGGCAGAAAGATCGCATGGTTCAGTCATAGGGTTTTGATACACGCTCGTGTTGATTGATTTCTATTCATCAGCCAGCCATGAGAACACCCGCTACACAGAACACATTCACATGACGATCAAAGCGGGCTGGCTAATTAGCCTGTTAATATTAACTGCTGCGCCGCCGGTTACCAATCAGCGCAGGCGACATTTTAAATTAACCGCTGCCACCGGTTAATCCCATCAGCGAATACCCGGGGGATTCGGACTGATTGATTTGACGGCAGAATGTCATGCAAGCGCGACACTGGTAGCTGCAATGCCTAAGCCGGGGACTGCCTGCACAATCGTTGCACACCGGTTCAGGCAGAGGCGAGCACCTTATGATTCAACAGTCTTGCTGTCGGCAGTGTCAGCACGACAAAGAACACTGTAGCCGCCGCTGCTGCAAGTACTTTGAACAATACGTCAAACCCCATGTTCTGATGGATCGCGGCGATCAACGGTATCGCCCCGGCCATCACCATAATGGTAATGGTGTAGCGAACACCCAGAATTCTGCTTCGATACTGTGGCCGCGACACTCTGCCAACCAGCACGTCATTAATCGGAATCTGCCCAAACGCGGCCAGCATGTACCCCGCTGCCGCAACGATTGCGAGCTCATTGGTGGCAGTTACTGCCATCAAAAAAAACACGACTTGCAACAGCGCAACAGTAAGAAACACGCGCTTCACCGGTACTTTATCCAACAAAAAACCGACAATCAGCTGCCCGACCGATCCGATAAAGAACGCCAGAAAAGCAAGCCTTCCAATCCAGAGCGCGTTGTCAGAAAAAAAAGTAATCCGTTCAGCCAACACTTTTGGCAATGCGAAGGTGGTACTTTGAAAGACTAAGCCACCGAGCGCCGTTGTCAGAAAAACAACAGCGAAAACCCTTACCAGCAGTGTGTTATCGGCCAGGTCGGCAGTTACCGGTTTAGTTGTGTTGCCTGTCGCTGATTTTGTCGACAGCTGTTCTTCCTTAATTCCAGGCTTACTCTCAGGCTTACTACGGGGTGCAATCCGGGGCATCACCAGGTAATAGGCAAAGCCCAGCACTATCGACAAAATACCCAGCACCACAAAAGCCGAGCGCCAGCCACCGTTGTCAATAAAAAACGCTGTCAGCAGTGCAGCACAGGCAACCCCCATATTTCCCCAGACACCATTGACTGCCACCGCTAATCCATCGCTACGTTTAGCGCCGAGCACCAGCGCAATGCCCACCGGGTGGTAAATTGCGGCAAACAGACCGATGAAGAACAGGCCGATACTCATTTGCAGCGGACTGTTTACCAGTGCGCACGCAATTGACGAAAGCCCGATGCCAATGAAAAAGACCACCATCATGCCATGGCGGCTCCATCGATCCGCCAGCCATCCGGCAGGTAAGGCAAAGGCGCCGAATGCAATGAATCCGGGAGTGGCGTATAAAATCAGCTCGGCATAGTCAAGCTGCCACTGATTCACCAACACCAATGCGGCCAGGGTGGCGAAGATCAACATAAACAGGTGATCGAGAAAATGCGCCACATTAAGCAGAAGAAACTGTAGGCGCGCGCGCATGTGAGGCTCCGAAGTGACTGACCGCAGATTAACAGAATAACGATCTTCACGGTGATCAATCCTGCCTGCCACTCGCTATTGCGTGGATTCAGGCCTTTTACCTGTGTACCGAATGGTGTTTTAATTCCGGTATCTCTCCACCAGTGGTAACAATGGGAATGCGAAGGCTCAAAGGGAACTTAATTAATCTTTCACTTGTGATTTTACTATCACTATCGGGATGGACAGGCATCCGGGCAAGCGAACTCCCGAAACCTGCCAGCAAAGTGTTGTTAACAATAACCGGAAACATTTCCCGCTTTAACAAGGACGATTCAGTTGAACTGGATCTGGCAATGCTCGAGCAATTCGACCAGGTTTCTTTTGTTACCGAAACCCCCTGGACAGACGGCCCTACTCGATTTACCGGTGTTCGTATCAATCAGCTGCTTGAATTTGTGGGCGCACGCAGCAATAGCTTTCGCGCTTCTGCGCTCGATAAATACTGGAATGATCTGCGGGACATGGACTTCGAAAAAGTCCCGGCAATAATTGCCTACCAGTTAAATGACAAACCTATGCGCCTGAGAGATCTCGGACCGCTGTGGATCATGTTCCCTTTTGATGAGTATCCGGAACTGGCCACAGAGAAATACAAAACCGCCTGCGTGTGGCAGTTAACCGGAATCGACGTTCATTGAATACGGCCCGCGTCGCAACGCTTCTGACGGTCTTCTTTGCGTTCCTTTGTATTATTCAGGTTAGCCTGATCGCTCAGACGCTCGATCGCACGCGCGCTCAGATAAGCAGCCGCAGTACCGGTGCAATTAACTCATTAACGCAGATAGACCGGAATCTTGATCAGCTAATGAACGCGTTGCTGTCCTCGCGATTCAGTGCATTGAGCAATAGTGCCCAGGAGAGTACGACTGATTTTCAGTCCGCCTTCGAGATTTTCTGGGGCTCGGTCACGGTTCTGAATTTGCGCACCCCCAATACGATGGAAATAATGCCTGCTGCTACTTCGTTGCTGGCAGAAACCGATAATTATCTAAATTTTTACGATCCGCTGGTCAACGGCGCCTCTCCGATGAGTGCCGCACAAACCATTGAAATGTTCAACGATACAAAGATAATCTCTGAAAAATTCCACGATCTGGGGCATGACTATTTTCTCGCATTGTCATTATTCAGTGATGAACTTAAAGATCGTATCAAACAGCTGTATCAGACTTTTCTTGCGCTGGCGCTGATGGTGATCACCTGCGGTGGCTTTTCACTGTATTCATTGTTCAAAGCAAATCGTAAATCAGAAGAGCTCATTGAAAAATCAAACGCAACGCAGGCCCGTTTAACACAGGTCGTGTCCGAGCTTCGCAGCGGCAAGCTCGAAAACAAGGCAAAAGACAGCTTTCTCGCAGCGGCAAGTCACGACTTACGTCAGCCTCTGCACGCCCTGGGGCTATTTTTAGGTGCACTTGAAAAACATGTGGAGCCAACCGGCCGAACCATTATGCAAAAAGCTCAGGAGTCGAGCACCGCACTAAACAGATTGCTTTCGAGCCTGCTTGATCTTTCGCGACTGGATGCAGGTACCGTAAAAGTACAGCGCAGACATTTTGATCTCGGCAAGCTTATACAAACCCTACGCAACGAATTTCAGCCGACCGCTTCTTTACGGCAGATAACGCTTAATTTCGATACGACAAAACACAGGGTTTTCTCAGACAGGTTATTGATAGACAGAGTGCTTCGCAACCTGATAGAGAATGCACTGACCCACAGCCGGGGTACTCAACTTGAACTGCGGACAAGTGTCAATGCCGATCAGTTGTATCTTGCCGTGGAAGATGACGGCATTGGCATTCCGATTGACAAACAGCAGGATATATTCTCGGAATACTACCAGATCGGTAACCCGGAACGAGATCGCTCCAAAGGCCTGGGCATCGGGCTTGCAATCGTCCACCGACTCAGTGAAATGCTTGATATTGATCTACAGCTTTACTCGCGCCATCAGGCAGGATGCACATTCACATTCAAACTACCGCTGTCGCCTGAACCCGATACCGAAGACACCACACCGTCGCAACGATTACAAAGTTCACCTTCACCGGGCAGCATTACCGTCGGTGTGATAGAAGACGAACAGGAAGTTCGCGACGGCATGGAGGTGATGCTCGCCAGCAAGGGTTACAAGACCCTATCTTCAGATTCTGCTGACAGGTTAATCCAGCTCATTAAACAGCGACAACAAATTCCAGACGTATTAGTGTCAGACTACCGCCTGCGGCGTGGCACAACCGGAGATAAGGCAATAGAAAAAGTGTTGAAGGCACTGAATGCTGAAATACCCTCAGCCATTATCACCGGAGACACTTCTCCCGGCAGAGTAAAAGAGTTGAATGAAGGCGGATATAAACTGATGCACAAACCTGTCGACCCGGCAGATCTATTGGCAATGATTGACACTCTCGCGGCAAGCAGGTATCGATCGCCTGTCGCGCAATCTCAGCAAAGCACTATGCAGTAGCAGCGCGGTTGAATTTTTCATGCGCACGACTGACGCATTGCGCCAACTCAACCGGCTGATTCAGTGTATAGATATGAAAACGGTCATAGCCGCGCTTGTGCAGCGCTTCGATAAACTCTTCCGCATAGGCAAGCCCGAGCGTGGCTGCAAGTGCCGGATTATTTTGTGCAGGTGCGAAGTGTCGATACAGCTGGTCCGGTACTGCAGTGCCGCATCTTTTCGCAAATTGAGTCATCTTAGTAAAGTCTCTGACAGGCAGCACACCCGGCACCACCGGCACATCGATACCCGCAGCATTCACACGCTCCTGAAATCGCTCCATCGCATCCAGATCAAAGAAGAACTGAGTAATTGCACGGCTGGCACCCGCGTCCACTTTGCGTTTTAACTCTTGTATATCCTGTTCCTGGCTGGCCGCCCTAGGATGTACTTCGGGGTAACAGGCAACACTGATATCAAACGGATGAATCTCAAGCAAACCGGCGATGAAATCCGGCACGCTTTGGTAAACCTCACCACGTAAAGCCGCACTTTGCGCGTTCTCGCGATCGTCACCACGCAGGGCGACAATCTTGTCTACACCCAGATCGCGTAGTCGAGCAGCAACTGCATTTATTTCGGCTTTGGTAGAGCCTTCGAATGTCAGATGTGCTGCCACCGGCACATCAGATTCGGCAATTACATTGCCAATGGTAGTAAGACTATTATCCTGCGCGCTTCCAAGGGCCCCATAGGTCACCGAGAAAAACGAAGGATCAAGTGTCTCGAGACATCCTAAAGTGCGCCAGAAACGTCTCTCGCCGATCGCATTGCCGGGCGGAAAAAATTCATAGGAGCAACTGATTGTCATAATGAGCTCTTTAAATTAGTGAGTGGCAGCTTGTGTGAGTGTGCCCTGCCAGATTTTTACCGTGAGCGGATCGCCCTGCAGATCTCTGGTGATGTCACTTGTCAGCCTTGACTGGGCCAGCCAGGTCTCAATTTCTTCATCATCAAAGCCCATACGATGGTGCTGATGTTCGGTGCGCAGCTGCTCTACCGAATGGGGGGCAAAATCCACAATAACCAGACGCCCTCCGGGCTTTAAAACCCGTGCAGCCTCTTCGATTACCGCACCCGGGTCATCGCTGTAGTGCAGCACCAGATGCAGCGTCGCAAGGTCAACTGACTTATCAGGCACCGGCATGTTGTACATATCAGCCTGCCGCACATGCACATTCCGCAACGCTGCTCTTTCCAGGTTAGCCCTGGCCACAGTCAGCATTTCCTGTGACAGATCGATCCCCATGCCCCGCTCAGTGCGCCGCGCCAGCAATTCCAGTAAACGACCGGTGCCGGTACCGATATCCAGGTAATCAGAAATCGGCGCCTCGCCGACGATATCTAGAAATTCTTTTTCAAGTTGCGCCTCGGGTACGTGCATCGCGCGAATACGATTCCAGTGCTCCGCGTTTTCGCGGAAATAGCTTTGCGCCATATCTGCACGTTTCTGTTTTACCTGATCGAGCCGAACCAGATCGCGGTTAAGTTCGGTGTCTTCGGCAGGCAATAGGTCCACCAGCGTGCGCGCCAGTTGTGCAGCTTCGGTACGCTCGGCAATTCGATAGTACACTTGTGCCCCTTCCCTGAACCGATCCAGCAGGCCGGCCTCGACCAGCAGTTTGAGATGGCGCGATACACGAGGCTGGCTTTGACCCAGAATCTGAGTAAGCTCGCTCACGCTGAGCTCGCCGTAGGCACATAGAGCAAGCAGCCGTAAGCGCGTGGGTTCGCCTGCTGCGCGCAGCCCGCTGAGTAGTTGTTCCATATCGATAATCACATAAAGATATATTTATATGTACATTATTGCAGAATAGCTTCTACTATAGCAATTATTCTTCCACTGACAAGCAGGAACTGAGACTCAGATCGCCCGCCCGGGGTTTATTTGTCAGACGGGCAGTAAGCGAAGATCAGGATTGGTTTCTATTTAATACAAATAAAATCAATGCATTACATTCAAAACACTTAAAATCGAACCATAGCGACCCTGAGCGTCAAACGGTCATCAAGTCGCGCCGACAGCAACACCCTGCCTCACCCGGGTCACTCACCAACGCTACACCGCTGGTTGTCGACCGGCCATTGAACGTGGCGGCGAATGGCCGTCAGAGCGCGATTTTCCGCTATCCCCGGATTGCCGGGTCCTGTAACCTCGCCACGACCACTCTCGGCAGGCTCCTATGCAACTCAAATACAGCATTCTGGCGTTTACAGCCGCCGCTTTCTGGGGCCTTTACTGGTGGCCATTGCGGGAAATCGAAGCAGTCGGGATTACCGCAGAATGGTCAGTGATCGCGGTTTACCTGATACCTCTGATCTTTATCTCCCCGGTGACTTATATCTACCGGCGATCGATTCGGGAAAACCGGCGAGAGTTGCTGTTCATCGGACTGGCGGCCGGCATCGGCCTCGCCTGCTACGCCACTGCATTTCTTTATACCTCTATTGTCCGCACTGTCCTGTTGTTCTACATGATGCCGGTGTGGGCCACCTTGATGGCAATAGTATTCCTCAACGAAAAAAACAGCCCGCGAAGATGGATAGCGATGCTGGTTGGTTTTGCCGGATTGGCGTTAATGCTGGGCACAGGCTCAAATTCAGCGGTGTCAGAGCCTTTCAACATTGGCGACTTAATCGCCCTGATGAGTGGTATTGCCTGGGGAGCCGGCACGGTATTGATCAGGCGCTGGCCTCATATAGAGCCGCTAAGCATCCTGCCAGGCCAATACTTTTTTGCGATGGCAACAGGCGTTGTTTTCCTGCTGACACTGACAGCAGACCGGTCGATTCCGGATGCCAGCGCCTGGATGCAGGCAATGCCGTATCTGATCGGCTTTTACGTATTGATTGTTCTGCCTACGCTTTACATTTGTGCACGTGTGGCGCAAATACTGTCGCCTGGCAGAGTGGGCATACTGATGATGTCGGAAGTACTGGTCGCGGGAATTACTGCACCGCTTATCGCCGGCGAGTCCTTAACCGCTATAGAGTTGATTGCAGCCGGGCTTATTCTGTTTGCAGGCGTGATTGAAGTGACCACCCCCGAAACTCAGTAGACTAACCCGCTTCGGGTAGCCGATTGGCTGCCTGCGGTTTGCGTTGCGGCCATCGCAGCCCTAAGTTTGCACCCCCGACCACCCTTGCTCGTGATCGCATCTTTCTCGTGATTACAAAGTCGGGCGCGCACTAACGGGTTTGAGTGAAAATGTCGATGGTTTTGTCAGTGGTGTCATCGACGAAACGCACCGAAGAGAACTCCCCTTCGTAGTACTGTTTGACGTACAGATGCCAGATGTTGCTAATGTCATTTTTCAGATCAACGCGAGTCTGATAACGCACGCGCTGCCAGAAACCGGCATCCACCCGCACTTCCATCTCACTGGCATTCTTACGGCGCAAATCCAGAAACATTTTATCGCCAACCACTTCATTCAGGCTTTCGATTGCGTCGCTGATCTCAACCCAGATCTCTTCCTGATCATCAGCGTTGTCCTGTGCCTCAACATCAGCCAGTGCCAGTGTGTCTGCGGTATCGTCGACTGGCATACTTTCAGGTGCGCCACCCGCCCCCAGCATCATCGCCTGTTCCGCAGAGGAATCTTTTGGCAGGCTGGCCGGGTTCAGTTTTTCAGTGGTCGTCGCGGCGCTATCCTGAGCAGTGGCACCAGCCACACCAAGTACGACACCGGAGGTCAGTATAAAAACAGGGAGAAATCTGCTCATCTGGTTCTCTCCAAAGATTGCAGATCGGAAATGTACCAGTATTGAGACACGATGTGTAGCAATACCTTTACATACAAAGATTACCGTTGCGGTCAGCCTGCAACTCAAACCATGACCACCAGAAACTTTCTGCAATACCGCGACTTTACGAAGCCGCCACTGCACCATATATACTGCACACCGCGCTACCGGAAAACCCTGTGACATCGACAACAATTGCTAAAGTTTCTGCCCGCGAAGTGAATTTCGCGCAGAAATTCACCTCATCACTCACTGGTGAAGCTGGTGAATCCTCAACAGCAAGACAAGTCTATGAGGCAATGTGGTCGCCTGTACCACCGGCAAAATCCGCAGCGCCGGAATTGATCGCGTGGATACCCGAAATGACCTCGCGGCTCGGTATCGACATTGACGCCGATCGCAACGCTGCGGCGCATGTGTTTACCGGGACGACCACACCGACCGGCACCCTTCCCTATGCCATGCGCTACGGTGGACATCAGTTCGGCAACTGGGCCGGACAGCTCGGTGACGGCAGAGCGATTGCGCTGGGTTAACTGCCGGATGTCCAATCACTGGACCTTGCAACTCAAAGGCGCGGGTCCCACTCCCTATTCGCGCCAGGGAGACGGTTATGCGGTATTGAGATCATCGATACGAGAATACCTGTGCGCCGAGGCGATGCACCACCTGGGCATTCCAACCACCAGATCGCTGACCCTGTGCCTGACAGGTAATCAGATTGAACGCGATGTTTTTTATAACGGCAACATAGAACACGAACCCGGTGCGATTGTTTGCCGTGTTGCAGAATCTTTTATTCGTTTCGGTAGTTTCGAAATTCATGCAGCACACCGTGAAGTCAGCCACCTCAAAGAGTTGGCTGAATACGTGGTACGCGAACACTATCCCCACCTGTGGAACGGCACCCCCACGATCGATATGTATCAACAATGGTTTGCAGAAGTTCTTCA
>JAHDHK010000076.1:3128-21723 GCA_020631335.1 Chromatiales bacterium | reverse complement strand
CCTCCGTCAATCGAGCAAAGGCAGTGGATACTTATTAACCGCACAGCCCACTAGCACGCGTGCATCGCCTCGTACCGCGAAACATGATGCAATGCTACTGATAAGAGTGAAGCGATTCTGCAGACCCGGGGCAGGGCGTGAGCATCATGATAGTATTCTCCAGGCTGTCGGGGTGTCGGTGCTGAGCACACACACCGGTGATTGTGGCGTACATGCTATGTTCAGGAATAAACGATGCGAACCTTTACCATTAACACCCGTGCAGGCGCGTTGTCCGCAACGCTGAATAGTCCGGCCAGTCCGCACAGTACGTTGCTATTGGCACACGGCGCCGGCGCTGATCATCAGCATGCGCATATGCAAAGCCTTGCCGAGGCATTCAGTGCCGTCGGTATGGCCACGATGCGTTTTAACTTTCCTTTCAAAGAAGCAGGTAAAAATGGGGTGGACTCAATAGAGGTATCCACTACGGTGATCTGCGATGCGGCAGCAGAACTGCGTAGACAGTACGATCTGCCCTTGTTCGCAGGCGGACATAGCTTTGGTGGTCGCATGGTGACGCATGCTGTGGCATCAGGTCTGCTGGATTGCAGCGGGCTGATACTGTGCTCGTTTCCATTGCATCCGGCGGGCAAACCCGGTACGCAGCGGGCTGCACATCTGGGGGAAGTGACTGTACCGATGTTGTGCTTAAACGGTACTCGTGATGCGTTGGCTGATTTATCTCTGTTAACCTGCGTTATGAATTCGCTTGATAAACACCATCAACTGCATTGGCTTGAAACAGCAGATCACTCCTACAAAATTCTAAAGCGTTCGCGCCCGCCTGAGCCGGGTGTGTATGAAGAAGCTGCCGGAGTGGCTGAAAAATTTGTCACCCGCCTGGTGTAGCAGTCAGACTCAATCAATCTTTTCAAAGCTTTCTGTCAACAGCCGGGCTGCTCTGCGCAGGAATTGAATACGCTTTGGCAGTTGTTACTTTTGTTACAGGGCGTTGCGTCAATCTGCTCGCAGATAACCACGGCGCTCTACTTCGGGAAATGCATCTCCACGACGCACGTACCTGGTATTCTGCTCGAGCGGGCGTGGTATGAAGTCCCATGGCTCCTGGCGCCCGACAGACAGTGCAGAGTCCACCAGTTTACGCGCTGTTTGAGAGCGAATAACATCATCTAACAGGGTATCCAAAGACCATTTGCATTCAGCCATTTCTGTTAGCCGGGCTTCTTCGGGATGATGTTGACCGGCCAGATTATTCAGCTCCAGCGGGTCGGCGGACAGATCATACAGTTGTGCAGGATACGCGCGCGACAGCACCAGTTTCATATGGTTGTCTCTAACGCACACTCTCGGTGCCGAGGTTCCACCGTCTATATGCTCTGCGAAAACCGCCCCGTTAAGTGGCTCTCCCCGCATCGACGGCAGAAGGCTTCTGCCTTCTATTTCTGTGGTGATGTCACTGCTGTTTATACCGGCAATGTCACAGATTGTCGGAAAAACATCCAGCAGTGACACAGGCGTGCTGACCCTGCCGGGCTGATGTTGTGGATGGTGGATAATCAACGGTACCTGTATGGCAGGGTTAAATAGCGTTTTCTTAAACCACATACCGCGCTCACCAATCATATCTCCATGGTCCGACGAAAACATAATCGCGGTATTGTGCGAAAGTCCGCTTTCCTTCAGTGCCTGCATTACGCGACCGAACAATGCATCGATATGAGAAATCATGCCGTAGTAGCCCTGGCGTGCACGGCGATAGTCTTCGTTAGTCAGTTCGCATTTGTCTTGTCCGTAGTGGTAGTAGAGCGACTGACTGTGTGCATCTCGATCTTCTACCGGAATAAAAGGTACCTGCGGATCATCAATGCCCGTGTGGTTATATCTGTCCCAGAATTCAGGCGTAGTCACGTAAGGATCATGTGGCTGCGTGAGCGATACAGTCAGCAGAAACGGACGTTTATCGTCACTGCGTGCACGTGTGTAGAGTTCCCGCGTGGCGTGGTGTATCACATCTTCGTCGTAGTCGATTTGCATGGAGCGCGCTACCACTCCGGCATCTTTAACGGTATCTATAGTAGACACGCCAAACGTGTAACCGCGTTCTTCATCTTTATTGAAGTCGCGAAAGTCAGGCGTGGGTGTCCATGACATATCGGCGGGATAAATTTCAGTGGTAAGGCGCTCTTCAAAGCCATGATACTGGTCCGGCCCGACAAAATGCATTTTTCCGGCAATGCAGGTGTAGTAACCATGCAGTCTCAGATAGTGTGCGAAAGTGGGGGTTGCCGCAGGCAGTTCAGCGCCGTTATCGTAAGCGCCGATTTGTGATGGCAGTCGACCGGCCATCATGCCAAAGCGCGAAGGGGCGCATAACGGGTATGGACAATACGCATTCTCAAATACGGTACCGTGAGCTGCCAGCTTATCGATATTCGGGGTGCTGCACACCGTTCCGCCATAACTGTTCAGTACAAAAGAGGTCAGTTGATCGACCATAAACAAAATGATGTTCGGTTGGCTCATGAAGTCATTCCCCGGGTTCAATACCGCATTATGGCGGTAATTATATGCCTGCCGGAAATATCGGTGGCTTTATTTGAGCGTGGATTTTTTGCAGTGAATTCAGATGTGTTCCGACCATACTTGCCTTACTATTAGCTGCACGTAACGAGATACAGGAATAGCTGCTATGTCCGCTGCACAGAAAGTCGTGGTGATTACCGGCGCTACCGGTGGAATCGGTATGGCCTTGTCGCATCGGCTGGCTGCTGATGGCTGGAAGCTGCATCTGTGTGATGTCAATTTGCAGCGGTTGACTTCGCTGAAGGCGCAACTGCCGGCAGGGACTACCGTGTGTGAGAGTCAGCTGGACTCGCCAGCCGCCTGCGCGGCAGCGTTGCCGGAGGAGCCACAAGCGATAAATGCGCTGGTACACCTGGCCGGTATCTTTGAATTTCACGACTTCGACAATGAAGGTCGTGAAGTCTTTGAACGAACGATGCAACACAATGCCACCAACGCCTATGATCTGTCCGGTGCGGTTGAACATCGACTGGTCGATGACGGCAGAATGGTGTTTACCTCATCGCTGGCATTTCGTCGCGGTGCGGTGGATAACGTGTCGTACACCATGGCAAAAGGTGCACTGGTGGGCCTGACAAGAGCCTTATCCCGGCGCCTCGCTGGTCGCGGAATACTCGTAAACGCATTAGCGCCGGGTTTAATTGAAACCGCCATGCTCGATCAGGTCATGTCCGGCAGAGATAAACAAACCATGATCAACAGCGTACCTTTACAACGTCTGGGAAAACCATCAGAAATTGCCGGTGTCATTGCGTTTCTGCTATCGGATGATGCGTCTTATATTACCGGCCAGGTGATTAATGTAGATGGTGGTATTGTAAATAGTTAAGTGTGTGCTCAATACCTTCCTGTGCAGATTTGCACATGGGCCAGGTACTGTTGACTGGCACGATAGCCGTTATTTACAGAGTGATCTGTGGTTAATCATCCCGCCCGGGCTCGTCAGGGTTTGAAGAAAACAATGCAATCTTGTTGCCTTGCGGGTCGCGCAGATAGCCCACATAAAACCGGGGCCCGTAAGATTCACGAAAACCCGGTGCCCCTTCGTCAACACCCCCGGCCGCAAGTGCAGCGTGGTGCAGATCACGCACCTGCTGTTGCGTGTTTGCTTCGAACGCGACCATTGCACCGTTGCCTGCTGATGCAGGGCGTCCGTCGAAAGTAGGCTTGACATAGTAGTCAGGTAAAACAGGGGATTGACCGGGAGCTACCGGCAGTACATAGCTCAACCCTTCAGGGCCTTCAGATAGTTCGTAATTCAGCGCTGGCAGGAACGCAGAGTAAAACTGTTTCGCAAGCGCAATATCGTCTGCGCCGACGGTGACATACGCGATCATTTGCGTCGTCCTTATCAGAGATTATTTCGTTCAACCGATGTTACAGGATAAAACCGGGACGACAAGCGACAGGCTTCCCCTGGAAGAAAAACCATCTAACAGCCTGTTGAAAAACGATTGCGCTGGCTATTGCATTGGGTCTAAGGGCGTTAAATGCATTATGGAACGCCAGCCTGGTGAACATGCTCGTTTACAACCCGTAAACTGCGCTTTTCGGTTGCCATTGTACAGCGGTCAGGGGCTTCTCCGGCCGTCGCTCATCACGTTTTTCAGCACCCTACTGAACAAAGGCTTTTACAGCTCAACCGGTTTGCCATGTGGTGTACGCAGATAGGCCTCGCGCCACGCTTCGGTACGCTCATCTATTAACTCAATGTGCTGGCTTTTTTTAGCGTCCAGCAAGCCTTCAAGTGCGGTTAACACGGCTTGATAGTAACTTTGCGAGTTGTCCGGTTCACCACGTTGCTTCGATTTTTCCAGTTCCGCCCCCAGTGCTTCCGACCACTCGACGCTCGTGAACTGACCGCGTTCAACCAGATTAAACGCCAGTGCCAGTACCTGTGCCTGCCAGCCTTCATCAAATACCGGGCTGTTATCGTTCTGGACTAACGGCCCCAGTGCATCAGGCTGGTTCAAGGTAACTCTCCCACAGGTCCAGCGTGACGGTGTCGGCGGTTTTTTCGGCTTCGGGCCACAACGCTGCAAGGCTGAATTCAACGGTATATAAATGGATATGCTTCTTTTCATTGAGTGCCATTGCATCGGGAAACACATGAGCACCATGGTGATCGATTACTTTACCGCTTTTACCTCGTGCGTACATTGGCAGGCGTGTATGGCCGTTGCTTACGCTGGTCACAGTGCGCACTTCATCGGCGGTGCTGAAGGTCGGTTGAGTATCAACCGGTGCATCAAAACACCTTTCCTTCAACACATGTGAGCGCGCTTTTTCTGCGCTCATCGGGGCGGGCAGGCCGTCCACTGCCGTTGTGGCTTTGCCACTGGCAAGTTCCTCAACAGTGGCCCATCCGGAATTGATCAACATGGCGCTGTAAGCCTGCACCCACTGATCAAAGTAGGGCCTTGTCAGGTAGTCTGTCGGGTTGATTAATTCACGGCAGTGCCGGAACCAGTCAATGCTCCAGTCCGGCGCCTGGGTAATCGTATTAACGATGCTTCGGACTCTGGCTTCGTAGGGGGCATGGAACTGTATTTCGGGCTCATTGACATCTATTTTGCCAAAGCCGTGTCTGCCGCCCAGATCATGTATGCCGTCCATCAGTTTGCACTCGCTACGCGATCAGAAAGATCACGGTGTGTACCGATCATAGAGTTGCGGGTCACCAGGCTGGCAAGGCGTTCTTCGTCCCAGCCGTCGGTACCGGCCGGTCGTTGCGGCAGCACCAGGTATCTTAACTCTGCTGTGCTGTCCCATACACGCACGCGGGTAGACTCTGAAACCTCCACACCGAACTCTTCAAGTACGCCGCGCGGGTCGCGCACGGCTCGGGAACGATAAGCCGCCATTTTGTACCAGGTGGGTGCCATACCGAGTAAGCCCATCGGGTAGCAGGAACATAAGGTACAGACAATCAGGTGATGCGTGTCTTCGGTGTTTTCTCTGGCCATCAGATGCCCCTGCTCAAGCTCCAGCTCTTTGATCGCCTCACTGGCATTTTCGAGTAAACGTGCTTTGAAGTCGGGGTTGGTCCAGCTGCGCGCGACGATGCGGCCACCGTTTCTGGGGCCGATATCTTCGGAATACGCATCCACCCACGCATCGACCGCAGCAGAATCTATCATGCCTTTTTCCACCAGCAGACTCTCGAGTGCTTTGGCCCGCAGCGCCGGTTCGTCGGGCAGGTGACTGTGCAGGTCATCGTGTATATGGGCAATATGGTCAGAATCGTGTTCGGTCATGGCTTTGCCTGTGAGACGCGGCGGGTGGTGACAGTCATAGTACACTGATATCGGTGCCGGGCGTAACCGGCCGCGAGCTTCGCTTCAGCGAATTGGCCCCGGCGATCCGATCAAACAGCCAATGGCACGGTTTGCAGCAGCACTCACTGGATTGAGCCAAATTACCTCGCAACATTTTTTTGTTTAACAACGGTTAAAAAAAGTTACCCGGAAAAGTACCGGAGAAATGCCAAAGCAAAGTCTCAACTTGATCTGATGTATAAATTGTTGTCAGGGATCGCGCATGATAACACTGCACCATCACTGCAAAATTATGCGACTTGAGGTGTGGCTTGACGATGCCTTTCGCGTTAGGTGCCCTGACTCATTAACTCATGCACATACCGTGTGCTACAGTTCAATTCCGATATCGAAAGGCATTCCATGTCCACCGTAAACGCTATGCCGTGGCGAATCGTACTCGCCGCATGTGTGGGTATGTTTGCAGCCACTTCCACGGGAAGTACCCGTTCTCCGTTTCTGCCGGATATCGCCGCAGATCTGTCAGTGTCACTGCCAGCCGTGGCTAATTTGTTTGGTATTACAGCGGCTGCGTGGGGGATATCATCCTATCTGACCGGCTATGCATCTGATCGGTACGGGCGGCGTGGCTTTTTGCTGATATCACCTGTGTTGCTGTGTTTTGCGATGATCGCAGTATCGCAGGTGCAAAGTTATTACCTGCTGGTTTGCGTGACTATATTTGCCGGTTTATGTTGCGGTGCGTACACCGGTACGGCCATGTCGGAGGTATCAATACAGACCCCGGTATCACATCAGGGCCGGGCACTCGGCTATGTCATGGCCGGTCAGTCACTGACACTGTTAATCGGTGTGCCGTTATCTGCGTGGCTCGGTGCTAAAATCGGCTGGCGCGGTATGCACATAGTGCTGGCCGGGCTGGCGTTGATAGCTGCGGCCTCTATGCTGGCCGCGCTTGCGAAAAAGAAGGCTGGCGTGCGTGTTGAACATAAAAAGGTTGCTGGTCCCGGTGTTAACACCGATAGAAAACGCGCACTGACCGGTCCGGTTATACGATTGTTTATTGCGCTGGTGGCAGAACGGGTTTGCTTCGGCCTGGCCACTTTTTACTATGCATCGTATTTAAGAACCGAATACGCCATGCCCATCGATTCAGTAGCAATACCGTTGATCGGTTTTGCGCTGGGTAATATCTCCGGCACGTTTGTCGGCGGACAGCTGGCTGACAAATTTCCCTATCGTCGAATCAGCTTTGCCGTAGCCATTGTGATTGCCGGTTGCATTGCTGTGCCCTGGTTTAGCTGGCAGCCGGGCATCGTCGTCACCATATTGCTGGGGGTGGCGTTTGCGTTTTTCGACGGGCTCTCCAGGCCCCCGTTACTGGCAGCACTGGCCGATGTGCCCAAAGAAGTGAGAGGATTAATCATGGGCTTAAACAGTTCCATTGCCAGTGTCGGCTGGCTGGCCGCGGCGCTGATGGGTGGCTGGTTGTATGCCGGTGTGGGGTTTGGTGGTTTCAGTCCGTTGATGGTGGCAATGTGTGTGCTGGCAGCAGCTATAGTCCTGCCCGATACCCGCCTGCGGCAACAACATAGTCACTGAATACGTTCCCGGCTAACGACTTGCTGATCAGGAAGGCAGCAATATGCCTGAAGACATCCATAGCGTGTTTAATTATGGTGATAAAATAGCCGTGTCACTACATACCTATGGACGTCACCTGAACCATATCGGCAGGTCGGTAATTGATGTTGACGCAAAAACTGAATCCCCTGTGTGGTGAATGTTGAGAAGAAAACGCATCTTGTCGATTATGCGTTGCCACACAAACTCGTACCACGGAATAACTTGTCATGTCTCAAACCGCTTCCTATCCGCTGCACGGGGTACGTGTACTGGAGTTCGGCCAGATTGCTGCGGGTCCGTTTGCCGGTTCTATCATGGCTGATATGGGGGCAGATGTGGTTAAAGTAGAGCGGCCGGATGGTGGCGATGGTATGCGATCGTGGCCACCGCTGTCACAGAATGCCAGTGGTGATGTCTTCAGTGAAAACTTCGCCTCACTCAATCGCAATAAACGATCAATCACCGCCAATCTGAAAGATCCTGCAGATGTAAAGCGCTTAAAGCAGCTTGCGTCTGTGTGCGACATAGTTATTGAGAACTTCAGGCCGGGTGTACTTAAGCGACTGGGTCTGGGTTATGACGCACTCGCTGCGGTTAACGAAAAACTGATCTACTGCTCTATATCCGGTTACGGTCAAACCGGTCCGTATGCCGGCAAGGGCGCGTTTGATGTGACTGTGCAGGGGATGAGCGGGCTGATGAGTGTTACCGGTGAACCGGAGGGTAATCCGGTCAAATGTGGTGTGCCCGTCGGCGACTTTTGCGCCGGTTTATACGCCGGTTACACGGTGATGGCCAAGTTGCTTCAGGTAAGGGAAACCGGCAGGGGCGGCTACATTGATTGTTCCATGCTTGGCAGTCTTATCGGTGTGGCTGCACTGCAAACCAGTGAATACTTCGGGAGCGGGGCATTGCCTCAGGCGCTGGGGTCGGCGCATCCGCGCAACGCACCCTATCGGGCATTTAAAGCCAGTGACGACTACTTCATTATCGCGGCCGGTAATGACAAACTCTGGGCAGAAGTAGCCGATGCCGTCGGGATGCCGGAACTTGTGAGCGATGAGCGCTTTACCACGCAACCGCTTCGCGCTGCGAATCAAGAGGCCATGCTGCACCTGTTGCAGCCAGCCTTCGAATCAAAAACAGCAGCCTATTGGCTACAGGAAATGGACAGCCGTGGCGTACCATGCTCCCCCATTAACAACTACGCAGAAATACTCACCAACGAGCACATAGCGCATCAGCAACTGGTGCGGCCGTTGCGACTACCCAACGGGGTTGAAACCAAAACTACTGCGTATCCGGTGGTTATGCAGGATTATGAATTTACCATCTATCGTGAACCACCGGAACTCGGTGCACACAATGACGACATCCTGCAGGAATGGACTGCCGCAGAACCCGGAGATCAGAACCCGTGAATGACTCTGTTCTGGTTACCGAAAAAAATGACATAGTTTCCTTAACATTTAACCGGCCTCATCAGTTAAATTCGTTCAGTGCCGACCTGGTCGACGGATTACATAACGCATTAGACGCACTGGATGCAGCAGCTCCGAAGCTGGTCGTTTTCCGCGCTAATGGCAAAGGTTTCTCGGGCGGGCTTGATTTATCGAATCTCGATACCGAGACCGATGGCGACTTACTACTGCGACTGGTCAATATTGAACAGCTGTTACAAAGAATCAGGCACGCGCCGTTTGCCACCGCCGCACTGGTGCACGGTGCGTGTTATGGTGCCGCCGCTGATCTGGTATTGGCGTGTCGCGCGCGTATCGCCACACCCGATGCCCGGTTTCTTATGCCCGGTATGCGCTTTGGCATTGTGCTGGGTACCCGGCGTTTGCGTGATACCGTCGGTGAGAGTAATGCTTATCAATTACTGGATCGGTTAAAACCGTTTAAGACTGACGAGGCCGCTGAATGCGGGTTTATCACTCGTGTTGCCGATGCAGATGACTGGGACAATGTTATTGAAGAAACCGCAGGGAACGTCGCAGCTTTTACCAAAGCAGCCTATGCCATGCGGGTTTCCAGCCTGACTCCGGACACCCGCGCCGAAGACATGCAGGCGCTGGTCTTATCTGTGGCTGCAGGGTCGATTAAAACCCGTATGGTTGAGTATGTGGCGCAGGTCAAGGCAGAACGGCAGGCGCGGTCGCAGGGAGAGTAATACCGGCTCCGCAATGGAGCCGGTTGTCAGTCACTGAAAACTAACTGTCTCAGTTTATATCCTGCACCTGCATCACCAGCTCGCCCCAGTTGCGCTGGTTTTCAATGTCGTGTTCCAGGCCCTGCTCATCGGCGAGCGTAAATCGCTTAAGTGCAGGGGTTTTGCTTGTTGCCTGATAGAGCCAATAAGCTTCAGCACGCAGTGCTTCATCAATCGGCTTGTCGATCGACTCGTAAACCATCTGCTTACAGGCATTGATCGATTCCGCCGGGAACTGTGCAATTCTGTTGGCAAGTGCTTCGACATAAGGGCCGATCTCATCCGGGTCGAGTGCTTTATTGATGGTACCCAGGCGCTCGGCGTCGTCCGCGTCGTAGTCCTGTGCACTGAGAATAATCTCCAGTGCTTTACCCAGTCCGGTCTGGCGAGCCATACGCGAAGCACCTCCGCCGCAGGGGAGAATCCCCATGCCGACTTCCATTTGCATGAACTTAAACTTGCCCTTTGCGGCGAAACGCATGTCCAGCGCCAGTGCCAGTTCGTGTCCGCCACCGCGTGCAAACCCTTCAAGTTTGGCGATAGTTGCCTGTGGTACTTTACTGATGCGTTCGCAGACGGCCTGCAGATCCAGAAGCTGTGCTTCGTCGCGTGATACCGCCTCGTCTGACATATCTTTCAACAGTTCGGTATCGTAGTGACACACCCAGATTTCAGGATTGGCAGACTGAAATACCACCACTTTAGTATCGCGGTCACGCTCAAGCCTCATTGCCAGGCTGTTGAGGTCAGCCAGCATTTCCTGTCCCTGCACATTGACTGTGCCGAAATCAAACGTCACCGTAAGAATGGCGTTCTGTTGTTCGGCGGAAAAAGTTGTAAAGCCTTCGTATTTCATTGGTGTTTCCTTGTGTAGAAACTATTTATTAAGGCACAGGGAGGCCGTCGACCTGAGAAATGCTCAGGCCGTGTGCCAGGTAAAAAAGGGAAATGTCAGTTAGTGATTCAGCTGCTCAAGGGCATTTATCAGGTGCTGGTTTTTCACTGAATCAAGCGCGTCGGTATGAGGCTGTGCAAAAGACTTGCGGTCATTGTCGTAGTAACGCCCCGATGCGGATGCAAACTCGTCGCTGAGCGCGGCGCGAGTAAGAATGTCAGCACCGATCTTCAGATCCTGCCCCGCCTGACCATAAGCTTCTTTAACCATTTTACTGCCCAGAAATGATGCGGGATTAACAGCCACAATCATCGGACCGTCTGCACCGAGCTGATTTGCCATTTCAAATGACCACATGGTGATTGCCAGCTTGCTTTGGGCGTATGCATCACTGCTGGAAAAAATATTTTTGTTCATAAAGCCCTGTACATCCACAGGTGCCTGAGCCGCCGAAGACAGGTTAACCACCCGGCCTTCAGAACCGAGCTCATTAATCAGGGCTTTGGTAAGCTGGTAAGGGGCAACCACATTCACAATAAAGCGTGCGTCGTAACCGTCTTTGGTTACCGGGTCTGGAATGTTGAACACGCCTGCGTTATTGATCAGAACATCAATCGATGTGAATTGGGTTTTGATGTCTGCAGCCAGCTCATTAACTTCAGACAACACGGATAAATCAGCGCAAAATGTTTTTACCGGCCCGGCACCGGCTATTGCAGACACTGTCTCTGCAGCAGCGGCAAGTTTGTCCGGGTTGCGTCCGTGAAGCAGGAGTGTATGCCCGCCGGGTGCCATCATCTTTGCTGTTTCAAGGCCAATGCCGTCTGTGGCACCCGTGATGAAGATAGTTTTGGTCATGCGAAGAGTCCTGTGCTGTTAATGATTAAAGAAGCGCTCGAGTTCATTTTTAAAACGGTGCGAATCTATCGCTTCTGTCCTGCGGTACGCTCCAGCGTTGCGCAGGCTCGATACTCGGTTGATTGTCAGCGGGGTTGGGGATTTGCCCCTGTTGACCATAAAGCCACAGCACAAAGTTGTAGCGCTCGCCTTCAGTGATCGGATCGGATGCGTGCGGTACACTGCCATGGTGAATCAGAGCGGTGCCCGGTTCAAACGTCAGGCTTTCAACTTTGCGGCTCGCGGGATCCATAAACCGCACCCCTGACCCGGAGAACTCTTCTCCCGGTAAATTCAGATTGATATTAAGCGTCACTGCCGAGGCATCTGTATGAGGACGCAGGGTAGTGTCTTTACCGGCCTGCCATTGAATGGAAAAGCCGAAAGTCTGTGAGTCGTAACCGACAATATCCGGGAACAATAAGCGTGCAATCGGTCGCATGTAACGGTTCATCAGTTCGTGATAAAAACGCTGAAACTCCGGTGCGGCCAGATACCCTTCGGAACGCGGGTCGAGCATCGCACCACCCCGGTTGAGTACAATGCCATACGGTGGACGAAGTGGAATACCGGCGTCAGCCACACGGTCCAGGTATGTTCTGAGTACCTGAAGTTGCTTCGCATCAAAAAATTGTGCTTTATAAACGTTTGGAAAAACCTCATGCCACAAATGTTTGACCGCTTGCTCTTCTTCGGGGTTTTCCCAGCTCTGCTCTATTGCCTGTCGTAATCCGGGATCATATAAAGCATGGTCAAGGGTGATAGTGTCGTTACTATCAGCCGATTCCCACTCTTTCCAGGCGTCTTCAAATAAAGGGGCATGCTCGTTCCAGAATTGATGAACGGATGGATCTCTTTGCAGCATGGCATCGCGGGTTGGTCGGGTAACATTGCGTGCTTCATTCAGTGCAGTGGCAGACATGTGGTGACTCGCTTTGTTTAAGGTAATGTTTGTTTTTGTGTTCATGCATATTTCACGACGGTTCGGCTCTCAAGGCTCTTGCGTGGCACCGTCGCGTCAGCGTCGCTCGGCAGGTCCAGCGCGCTGTGGGCCATGCGCGGGCGACCGCGGTTGTCATAAAGGTTGAAAATGACTGCTTCATGCGGGTTCATACCGGAGGTAAAGAACCACTCGTGAGAGTGACTGGCCGCCACACCGACAATTTGTCCGAAGCGGTCCGGGTAGATCAACCCGATGTCCATCAAATCATCCATCTGCACAGAAGCAGGGCGAATAAAGCCAAGCGGTGAAGACGCAATGACGTGCTCAACCGGACGCCATACATTCACAAAGCCATAGCCTGCTTCGTGGAAGTCTTTTGCTTCGTCTTCCCCGACCAGATCAATCAGGCGCTGCTCAGCGCCGGCCCGGTTGTAGTCAATATGAACATTGCGTGCGGGGCGGCGCGCGGCCTCAGGGTCGTCAATACGAACGGTATGATCAAAAACAATGACTTCACTGGCACCGATATGCGTCTTGAGCAGTTCGATCAGTTCCTGATCATAGGTGGGCTGCCAGTCTTGATTTTTTTCAAAATCCTGAACGCCGGAGTGATGGGCGATAAACTTTATGCCGTCGCTGTGGAATTCCGGCTGCGTCTGTGCATGACGCAGGTCAGTGACCCTGATATCGGTTGGCACCAGCTCCGGTGATAGCAGGTTGCCGACGATTCCATCGACATCAAATTCAAAGGCCTGCTCTGCGGCCTTCTTTACGTGGTAGTTAACACTCGCATCGATTTGCATCAGCTGATTCCATTGTTGCCCGTGTGGCGTAGCGTTGTTGGCTTGCGAATCATTCTATTGTTTTGAATAAATATATAAATAATCTAAAAATGTAATCAGTTTATTGAAATTCCATATAATTAGGTCTGGGCGGATAGATTTCGCCCCGAACGAGGCCGGCCTCTGCCCGATGGCAGGTGATTTTTAGGCACGCCAACGCTGCGTCTGCGCCTTCGTGTGCGACCGGGACGCGGGCAGGCAGCTTATTGGTCAAAGTTTCCAATCAAAGTGGAATTGGCTTACCTGCAGCCGGCAGTCGAGAAGAATCTCATTGCGGCAGCCCCGGGTTGGTGCGGGCGGGATAACTGACATTTGATCTCAATCCCGTCATTGCCGATGAGCAGACTTGTCATGCCCGGGTCCTAAACACCGCAGCATTCTGTGTGGGTAACTGGCAGCGGTCGACGGTCAGCGTAGTGCACGGTCGGGTCAGATAAGGGTTAAGGCCATGGCGAATGCACAAAGATATTGCTATGTTGACTCACCGGCAAAGAACCATGCCGCGCTGTTGCAGCAAACACGACAAGCGGCTGGCCGCATCTATGAGGAATGAATTACCTATGCAAAAGAAAAGTTTTGGTAAGAGCGGACTGGAAGTTTCCAGGCTCACGATGGGGTGTGGTGCAGTCGGGGGGTTGATGACAAAAGGGCAGCCGCGTGATCAGGACTACGCCGTGCACTGGGCGCGAGATAACGGCATCAACTTTTTCGACACGGCAGCAAGCTATGGCGACGGTGTGTCCGAAACGAATCTTGGCAGAGCCTTGCAGGGCAATACCGACGGTATTGTTGTCAGCACCAAGGTTGGTATAAAAGAATCAGATCTGGGCGATGTATCCGGCACGGTGGAGCGTTCGATAAATAGCAGCCTCAAACGGCTGCAACTGGATCATGTTGATCTGCTGCAACTGCACAATACCGTTGGAGAGACCGATCGACACGGGGCAATCAGTGCCGATCAGCTGTTTGCCGAAGTGACCGACGCTTTCGATAAAGTCCGTGCGGCCGGTAAGGCCCGCTTCTTCGGATTCACCGCCAAAGGTGAACCCGATGTGCTGACACAATGGGTAGCATCCGGGGCATTCGACAGTGCGCAAATATTTTATAACCTGTTAGTACCGTCGGCAGGCGAAACATCGCCTGCTGACTATCCGGCCGTGAACTATCAATGTTTGCTGGATACCGCTGTCCACAATGGTGTCGGTGCGATTGGTGTACGCGTGTTGGCCGGTGGCGCACTGTCAGGTTCCGAAACGCGAAACCCGCTTGGCATGCCGGTTGTCACGCCGATTGGTGCAAATACCAGCTACGCCGAAGACGTCAGGGTTGCTTTGCAGTTTATGCCTCTCATCGAAGAGGGGGTTGCATCAAGCCTGACCGAACTGGCAATACGCTATGTCATATCGAACCCGGCACTGCCAACCACCGAAATAGGTATCGCTAATATCGATGAATTACAAAGTGCTGCACAGGCAGTGAACAAAGGGCCCTTGTCACAGGAGGGGCTGGAAAGGGTAAGGCAGATTCAGGCGGGTTTTTGTGTCTCTGATTAGCCCGGCCGAATTGTGTTTGACACTCTAACAGGTGCTTAGTTGTTGTCGGTCGAAGAATTCCGGCTGATCAGTGCGTAAACCGTCAGTAATACAAAGAAAGCAAGCGCAGGTAAGAGTATAAAATCCAGCCAGGCAACTATTGAAGACAGTCCAACTGCAGCCAGAACAATCACGAGAATCGGTGTAAAGCAACACAATGCAGAAATGATCGTGCAGATGACACCCGCCTTTAATAATGCTGAACGGCTCATGTAAGTTTCTCTGTCGCCTACAGGTGATTGATAATGCATTAAACATCCGGCAAACGCTGGGAATCGAATAACGCAACAGCGTCTGTGCTTTTAATGTATCGGATCAGACATAAGAATACGCAGGTAGTTCGCTTTCGAATGTCGGGAAACCTGTAGAGAACACAGAATAAAGTGGCTTCTGGCAGAAAGATCAGGGAATTCACTTTCAAGCGCACCGGTATGTAAGCCTGAGAAGTGACCGGTTATCGTAGAATATACCCACACAATGGCAATGCTAACACGCTGCAAAACCCGTAAAATCACCACGGTTAATACGAGTTATTGCTGTGAATGGAACCAGCCTGGATGAACACTGATGTAGCAATAATTGGCGGCGGGGCAATGGGACTATTCAGCTTCGTGCAGACCTTGAACGTCTGTTAAGTTTTCGTCGCCAAGCTAAAAGGCTGGGTAATGAGTTATCGGGATAATAGCTAATGCCAGTTCCCGGCTACCGGGTATTTGGTAGCCGGGATTGGTACTGATAATCAACTGAACATTAGACTACTGAATATAGCCGACCGTCTCTGTAGAGAATTGAAACCATGAATTGTTGAAGCCCGTAATGGTGTCAAAAGTAAAGACTTCCCATTCCAATTCATCAGTATCCCAATCAAAGGCAAATGAATCCGCTGCACCGTTGGGTGAATCGACAAGACAGGATCCAATTGAGTACCGAATATATCTTCCTGTATCTACATTGAGTCTGACTTGTTCTTGTAGCCTGGTCCAAGTGGAGGAGTCTACTGTGCCGTTAACGGTCAATCCCTGATCAGACTGAAATGCCTCTACCCGAGAGCGCGTCACAGGGCCGAAAATACCGTCTATATCAAGTGTGAATCCCAGGCAGGACAAAACAGTCTGAACACCAAGAACATATCCGCTCCTTGCCCATTCCCCATCCTGTTGCAAAGTACAGTTATCGTTCCAGGGCAGAGTTGAGGAAAATCCCAATCCGGCATCGCTGCCGGCTTCGGCACCGCAAGCGCCAAACACTTCAGTGCGACACGCATCTCCTACGCCGTCGTTGTTCGCGTCTGCCTGGTCAAAGTTAAATGTCGTTCTACAGTTGTCTTCAGCATCAACGACGCCATCGAAATCACTATCCACTGAGCTCGCTTCGGTGCTGTCGTCTATACCATTGCCGTTAATGTCGTTGCCACCGGTTTGGTCCACATCTCTTATGTTTGTGATGCCGTCACCGTCCAGATCTCCGCCGTTTCCAGTGTCACATAGATCACCGGTCCCGTTTAAATCAAGATCGAGTTGATCCGGGTTACGGATATCAGGGCAATTGTCGACTAACTGACCAAGTCCGTCTCCGTCATTATCTGGTCCGTTTGGTGTCAGGTCACAGTCATTACCCTGTCGGTCATCGTCATTGTCGCGCTGATCAGGATTAAAGACGGCTATACAATTATCGAAAGTATCATCGATACCGTCGTTGTCATTATCTACAACGCTTTCGGGGTCGCATGCATCTCCCAGGGTATCGTTATCGATATCCCGCTGATCACTATTTGCTATCAGTGGGCAATTGTCCAGACTATCAGAGAGACCGTCGCGATCTGAGTCTATCAGGGAATCACAATTATCACCTATCCCGTCATTATCTGCATCTGTCTGAGATGGGTTGGCGACAACAGGGCAATTGTCCTGTGTATCAAAAATTCCGTCTCCATCTGAGTCTGTCGATTGGGTGATCGTGGATTGTGAGTTCACTGGTGGTGTCGGGTTATCAGTGTTTGAACCACCACCACAGCCAACTACAGTCATAAACACTGATGTTAAAAATACACGAGAAACACTTATCTTAAACTTCATAGCTACTCCTTCCATAAAAAGAAAAACAGCTGCGAATCTCTCTGGAAAGAAAACTCCCGTCAAAAAGACCTGCCCATCATTATTCTAAATGTAAGCAATCCAGAACAGCTGTGGCAGGGGAATGTATAGAGGTTAGCTGTTCGGATAATCCCCCTAACGGGGGATAGGAGAATTTTCTGTGGACTGTGTACTTCTTGATCTGCTATATCAACCAGGAAATGCGAACTAATCGTGACAACATATAGCCTTGTTTACGGTTTTTGGAGCGTAGTACATTCGATATTCGTAGTGCTGCAAACAGCTGCTCGGTCGAGCAGGGAATCTCGTTGTGTAAGCAATCAATCGAAAAATGCAAACCACCAACAAGATTGCTTTTCAATACATTGCGCTGCCTATCCAGACTTATTGCACAGCAAACAACCTGTCATCCATGCACATAACCAACCGCATTGATCCCCGCAATGCAAATCGCTTCGTCTTCATCACCGGTACCACCGCTGGCGCCGACAGCGCCTAAAATCGTACCGTCAGAATTCTTAACTAAAACCGCGCCTGTCTGCGGTATAAAGTGTCCAGGTGTTGAACTGGCCAGGGTGGCAAAGAATACCGGAATTTTGGATTGCATCTCTGTCAGTGCACGGCTGCTACAGCTCATGCCGGCGGCAGCCGCTGCTTTTCCCATGGCAATATCAAAGCGCAATGCTGTGGCCCCGTCTTCTCTCAAGAATGCCTTAATCTGTCCAGCCGCATCTACTACAGCAACCACCATGGGGGGGTAACCTTCAGTACGTGCGTACGATAACGCCTCGGTAATAATCTGGCTGGCTTTGTCTGCGGTGAGTTGAGTCATATTATTAGTACTTTACTTATCGAGTAGAGAGGTTTGTTGTTTTCGGTTATATAAACTGGAGACACGCGCTTGCGTGCAAAGCGATTTAGGGATAAGTCGGGAGCGGCAGGGTTTCAAATGCCGGTTTGCTGAACAGGTAGCCCTGGAACCGGTTTATGCCGACATCGTGCAGCCACTGATACTCATCTACTGTTTCAACGCCTTCTGCCACAACATCGATGCCGAGGTCCAGGCATGTGCCGAGTACCCCCCGGACAATCGCCTGCCGCGGCCCTTTTTTGTGAATGTCCTGCACAATAATTCTATCGAGCTTGATCGCGTGCGGTTGGTATTCTGCCAGCAGATTGAGTCCGGAGTAGCCAGCCCCGAAATCATCGAAAGAAAACCGCACACCTGCTGCTTGAATAGAGGCAATTCGGCTGGCGAATAATTCGGGCTGTGCAATGATTTCTGTTTCACTGATTTCTATAATCAGTTCGTCGGCACTGACACCAACATCCATTGCACAGGCCAGCGTTTGTTCCAGTACATCAGGGTTAAGCTCGAGACTGGCGGGTAGAATATTGAGGCTTAACTGGCAGTTAAGCCCGAGCTTAGCTGCAAGTGCCAGTGCGCCCAGCCTTGCTTCACCATCAAAACGCAGCAGGTCATCACCCTGGTAGCGACTTAATACGGAATAGGCCGCTTCATTCTGCGTGCCCCTGACCAGTGCCTCATAGGCGACAACGCTTTGTTGATCGGTGTCGACAATCGGCTGAAATGCAAATGAATAAGACATGGCTAGAGCACCGGTTGCCGC
>JAHDHK010000076.1:0-3028 GCA_020631335.1 Chromatiales bacterium | reverse complement strand
AGCTCAACACCTTCATCTGACAGCCAGGCAAATTCTTCGACCGTTCTCACACCACGTGCGAGTACTTCGATGCCGAGATCGCCACAGGTTTGTAAAACACCGCGGATAATGGCTTGTCGGGCCCCGTTTTCTTCGATGCCTTGAATCAGCCAGCTGCCCAGTGAGATCATTTCCGGCTGATAGTGTTCAAGCAGAGCGAGCCCTGCGTGCCCGGAACCGAAATCCCAGATGCATATACGCAGACCCATGCGTCTGAAGTCGCGAAGCCACTGTGCAATAGTTTTAGGATCGGTTAATGCCATTTCGTGTTTTAACAACAGCACCAGCCTGGATGGATCAAAGCCACAATGGCGTGCAGTTTCAATGGTGGAACTTAAATTGTTGGTCGCATCACCACCGGACTGCATGACCATCGTCAAAAACAGATTGCTGGTCAGTCCCAGTCGATGTGCCTGCCCGATAGCCATTCTTCTTGCTTCGGCGTCAAACTCACCCACCTCATGTAACGCAAGCTGTTGGACGACCTGTTCGGCGGGTTCTCCATTTACCCCGCGCAACTGAGCCTCATAGCCCGCGACGGATTTATTCGCTGCATCTATTACAGGTTGAAACGCAAACGAGAACTCTGGTCTGCTTGACAGCAAAGATTCCTGTTGCCCGGCTTCCGGTTCAAGAGACACGGTTTTACTGGGTGTCGATGTGAGTTTCACTCGCCAGCGGCCCTTGGAAAATGCCTGAAGCAGCTTCTTGGCGCGTCCCGCATCTATGTCGGTAAGTACTTTCTGGCCGGTGAAAAAATCGTTCAGGCCATCGATCTGGCCAAGCTCCCGGTTTGAAATCTGGGCAAACCCCATCGTCCACGCACTGAATGAACGGCGGGCGACAGGCTCTCGCATAATAGTGGTGATTTTGGAATGACGCGGATCGTCCTGAATTTCCTGTACCAGAGCATCGATCTGCTCACCCGGACCCTCCAGAATCTGAAAAAAGCACTGATCTACAAACAGCAGAATACCCGTTATCTCGCGCGCAGCATTCTTATTTCTCGAGAATTCAAGCAGTTCGAGTAGATCGGACTGTGTGAAATCTGTTGCTGCCGCACTGTTATAGACGTAGCTGACGAGGTTTGACATGGTTGTTTTGCCCTTTGCAAAATTCAAATCACTCTACATGCACAGCATATTCGAGCGACACGAGCGGCCACTGTTATTCAATGATAAATTTTCGGAAATCCACAATGCCGTGTCCCGCAGGACGCCGCACTATTTCCACTGGAAGCTCGCCCATCCAATGACTTGCAGCGTAGATGTGGTAACAACCTAATTTACCACAGGGACGATGGCCACAAAAGTCGTTATACAGACATATGGAGCATTCTCCGGTGGTTAGGAAGCACCTGGCCCTTCAACAGATAAAAAGCTTTACGCATACGCAATGGAGAAATTGCAAAAACAACATCGAAGGTGTCTTCGTGAACACCAGAAAAGTTATGCTTACGGCAGAGGGGTATTACCTTAATGAGACAGAAAATTCAGCGTAAGAAAATATGGAAACGCGTTGTGTGAGGGAGATGTGGTGAACGATTTCATCCTGTTCGATCCATCGCCTGAGCATATGTGTAGAGGCAAGTAAGTTGTCAGGCCCGCAACCTGGGGGGGGATTCATAGAATACGACTGTCCGATGTATCAATGAGTATCACTGGTAGATGCGCTTAGCGCTTATCGCCCCTACGATTTGAGCCTTAACGGTAGAATTGTTGCAACGATCAATGCGCTTGTACGACAGAGACGGCAAACGGGTAGGGTGGCATAAGCCGCAGGCGCATCCACCGCTGATTAGCGTTGGAGGTGTTGTTAATTGGGTTCTGTCACACCGGCAACGATTATTTCACATGATAATTTGATAGCTCCGACCTACCATTGTCGTTGGTAGATGCGCTTAGCGCTTATCGCCCCTACGTTCTGAGCCTCATTGGTAGATTGTTGCAACGGTCAATGCGCTTGTGCGACAAAAACGTGTACACAGGTAGGGTGGCATAAGCCGCAGGCGCATCCACCGGTGATTGAAATTGAATGCGCCGTTGGTTATGTTGCACCGGTATCCATATTTCACACGGTATCTTAGAGCTCCGACCCACCATTGTCATTGGTAGATGCGCTTTGCGCTTATCGCCCCTACGATTTGAGCCTCAGGGGCAGATTGTTGCAACGATCAACGCACTTGTACGACAGAGAAGGCAAACGGGTAGGGTGGCATAAGCCGCAGGCGCATCCACCGGTGATTAGCATTGAATGCGCTGTTGGTTGAGTTGTGTTATACAGGCAACGATTATTACACGTGGTGTTTTGATATCGCCGATCCACCATTGTCATTGGTAGATGCGCTTAGCGCTTATCTCCCCTACAACCTGAGCATCAATGGAAGATTTGCTGAAACGGTCAATGCGCTTGTACGACAAAAACGTGTACACAGGTAGGGTGGCATAAGCCGCAGGCGCATCCACCGATGATTAGCGGTAGAGTTGCGGTTGGTTGAGTTGTGTTGCACCGGCAACGATTATTACACGTGGTTATTTGGTAGCTCCGATCCACCAATGTCACCGGTAGATGCGCTTTACGCTTATCGCCCCTGCAAACCACAGCTTATGACCAATGCTCGACGATCTGATCATTAAGCTATTCAAAATCACACCCACGAAGATTTACCGGTTCGGCGGCTCCCCAATCCTTATCATAAACCCCGCGACTTACCCATTTGTGAAATGATGAGTGGCTCCAGAGCCTTGCGGCGGTTACGTAACCGTGCTTTACCGGGTTGTAGTGAATGTAGTCCAGGTGGGTGCGCCAGTCTTCTTCGTTCCGTATTTGATGTTCCCAGAAGCGCCTTTGCCACAGATCGCCCTCACCTTGTTGGTTACGGCGTGAAGTCAGGGATTGTGTGGTGAATTTCTTTATTTCTCGCCAGCGACTCGAGAAATCTGAGTCCTGATCTGGTAGTTGCCAAAGACAATGCAGATGATCGGGAAGT